>JAYVCM010000166.1:0-3370 GCA_043749955.1 Limisphaerales bacterium
ACCGTGCGCCGGTAGGCCTTGAACGCGTTCGTCGTGTCGTTCAGCGGAATCCGAAACAGGCAGCGGATAAAAAAATTCGCCAGCCGGTTCACGAACAGCTTGAACTTGGGGTAGTCAATCACGCCGCCGCCCTTGACGAACCGGCTGCCGAACACGCAGTCCCAGCCCTCGTTCAGCAGTTGCCAGTAGCGCACCGCGTCGCGTGCGTCGTCGGACTCGTCGGCCATCATGATGACCACCGCGTCGCCCGTGGCGTGGTGCAGGCCGAACCGGATGGCTCGGCCAAAACCATGGTCGCCGGTGTTCTGGACCGGGCGCAGCGCCGGGATTTTCGTTTTCAACTGCTGCAGCACTTCCCACGTCCGGTCCTTGCTGCCGTCGTCCACGACCACAATTTCGTGCGGGATGTGGTTTAGTGAAAATTCCAGGTGCAGATGCTCCAGCGTCGCGGGCAGCGACCCTTCCTCGTCGCGCGCCGGGATGATCACGGAAAACAGTTTCAGCGGCGGGGCGGATGGATTGGGCGCGTTCATGTTGAATGGCCGCAAAAAAGCGCAAAAGGCGCAAAATAAAAGCGGGAAATGGAAGGCGAGAGGCGGCAACTGGCCGGGCTTTTGCGCCTTCTGTGCTTTTTTGCGGCTAAAGTTGCTTTGAAATTTGTGTTCATCAGGAACCGGAAATCTCCAGCCAGTTGGGATTTTGCTCCGCGTGTTTCGCAATCTCGTCCAAAACTTGCGGCAAAGAAATCTGCGGCGACCAGTTCCAGGTTTTTTCCGCGAGCGACGAATCCAAAACCATCCACGGAATGTCGAACGGACGCGGGTTGGCGTCGCTGGCCACGGCGTGCTTGCCGAAACGCGCGTCGCACCAGTCCGTCAACTGCGCGAGCGACATGGAATTTTTCGCGCCGCCGCTGAAGTTCGCGGTGCGCGGCTTGTCACTGCCGCGATGTTTCATCTGCGCCAGCAGCACCGGCACGAGGTCGCGCGGATGCAGGCAGTCACGCACCTGATGGCCGCCGCCGTCGAAGCCAATGTATTTCAGCGGACGACGGCGCAGATGCGAATTGAGCCAGAACGAAAAAATTCCCTGATCGGGTTTCCCAAATTGTCCCGCGCCCGCCAGCACGCCGCACCGGTTGATCCAGACGGGGAAATCAAACGTCTCGGAGTATTCGAGCGCCACGGTTTCGCTCGCGAGTTTGCTCGAACCGTAAAGCGAGATGGGCGGCGCGGTGGAAAATTTCTCGCTGACACCGGCGGCAGTCAGTCCGTCCGGCAACGTCGCGCCGGATTTGGGACGGAACGCGCGCTGCTGAATTTCCACCGGCAGTGCGGCGAGCGGCGGCACGGAATAAACGCGGCTGGTGCTCAACAAAATCAGCCCGGCGCGCTGCGCCTTGCAGTATTCGAGAATGTTGACCGTGCCCCAAAGATTATGTTCGAGCAACTGACGCGAGCTGGTCTGGCCATCCACGCCGGCGAGCACGCTGGGATTCGCGGCGGCATCAATCACGAAGTCGGCGGCGGGCAGCGTTTCAAAATCCGCCGCGCTGCGGACATCGGCGTGGATGATTTTCACGCCGAGCTTCGCGAGTTCGCGGCGGTTCAGTTCGCTGCCGGGGCGGATGAAATTGTCCACGCCGGTGATCTGCAGATTTTCCGCCGCCGCCAGCAGCGCGCGGGTCAGCGTGCTGCCCACGAAGCCGCAGATGCCGGTGATCAGAAGTTTCATGTCTTCGTTTGGAACGCTGGCCTCTGGCACGGCACGTTGGAAATTCCGCCCCTTCGAGCCGTGCCGGAGGCCGGCGTTCCGACTTTTGCGGAGGTTCCAGATTGTGCGGATTTTTTCACGCTCGTTACGGTTTCAATTTTAATTTCATCCGGCAATGACTGCGGCGTGAATCTGCTGCAAAATCGCCTTCAGATCGAACTGGTATTTCCAGTCCGGGTAATGCTTCTGGAATTTCCGCACGTCGCTGACCCACCAGATGTGGTCGCCGATGCGGTTGTCCTCGACGTAGGACCAGTCGAGTTTTTTGCCGCTGATCTCCTCGCAGAGCGTGATGGCTTCGAGCATGGAGCAGTTCGAGTGACGGCTGCCGCCCAGGTTATAGACTTCAGCCACGCGCGGCGCCTGGGAAAATTGCCAGAGCGCCTCCACGAGGTCGTGGCTGTGGATGTTGTCGCGCACCTGCTTGCCCTTGTAGCCGAACACGCGATACGGCCGGCCCGTTGCGGCGCACTTCATCAGGTAGGCGAGAAAACCGTGCAGCTCCGTGCCCGCGTGCGCCGGCCCCGTGAGGCAGCCGCCGCGAAAGCACGCCGTCTTCATGCCGAAGTAGCGTCCATATTCCTGCACCAGCACATCCGCCGCGACCTTGCTCGCGCCGAAGAGCGAGTGCTTCGTCTGGTCAATGGACATGGTTTCGTCAATGCCCGTGTGGTAAATATGCGACGGATCAATTTCCCAGCGCCGCTCCAGTTCGCGCAACGGCAGCGCGTTCGGCGTGTCGCCGTAAACCTTGTTGGTGCTGGTGAAAATGAACACGGCCTCGGGGCAGTGCTGCCGCGTGGCTTCGAGCAGGTTCAGCGTGCCGACGGCGTTGACGCTGAAATCGGTGTGCGGCTCGCGCGCGGCCCAGTCGTGCGACGGCTGCGCGGCGGTGTGGACGACGACCTTGATGGACGAGCCGAGCCGGGCGAAGAGCGCGTTGATCGTGTCGTTGTCGCGGATGTCCACGGCCTCGTGGTGATAATTTTTCAGCGACTGCTCGAGCTTGGTGCGGGTCAGCGCGGTGGACGCCTCCGCGCCGAAGAACCGCGCCCGCATGTCGTTGTCGAGGCCGACAAGGTCGTAGCCTGCGGCATGAAAACGTTTGCACGTTTCGGAGCCGATCAATCCTGCCGAGCCGGTGACTAAAGCGATGCTCATGTATTTGAGTTTGATGCTGGCGGCAAATCATGCCCGCCGTTCACAGTTTTTGCAACGACATCCATTCCGGGAAAACACTGACGCCCATGAAAATTTTTTCGGGCGAGGCGGTCTCCAACCGGATGGTTTCACCGGCGCGCAGCGGGCTGATTTCATAAACCTGCCAACGGCCAACGGTCGCGCTGGAAATGGTTTTTGCCTGCGCGTCCAGCCGGGTGGTCACGCCAAATTTTTCGCGGCTGACGATGACGAGCTTTTTCCCGGCCCAGTCCGCTGGAATTTTTCGCAGCGAGGCAGCCGGCTCCAGCCGGAATTCATCCGGCCCGAAAATCGTGTTCAACGCCCAGAGCGGCGCGGTGGGCGCATCCGCCGCCACCGGCGCGTTGGTGTCGCCGCGAAACATTGTGATGCCATGCCAGTTGGATTCGGCGGCGGG
>JAYVCM010000167.1:0-9237 GCA_043749955.1 Limisphaerales bacterium
TAAAAATGAACCACCATAAAAGTAGAATGACCTTTCAGAATTCCCGCAGGACGCGAAAACCCCCGCTCGTTTCCGGGCGAGGGTTTTGTAATTGGCCAGTGGCGGCCCGCCACTATTTCTTTCCGTAAAATTCCGCGATCGCGTCGCAGACTTTGTCCGCCGCGTCGAGGCCCATCTCGCCATGAACGGGTAGCGACAGGATTTCTTTCACTGCCTTTTCGGTCTGCGGCAGTTTCGGAATGTAGGGGAACAGGCCGATGACCGCCGGTTGCAGATGGTTCGGCTTGGGATAATGCACACCGGTCTCGATGTTTTTTTCTTTGAGAAATTTTTGCAGGTCGTCGCGGCGTTCGCAGCGGGTGACATACATGTGATACACCGGCGTTGCCCAATCTTTGACGATCGGCGTCTGCACGATGCCCTTGAGGCGTTCGCCATAACGCGCGGCGATCTTGCGGCGGTTTTCATTGAAGCCGTCGAGGTGCTTCAACATCACGCGGCCGATGGCGGCGTTGATTTCATTGAAGCGCACGTTGTAGCCGGTGAATTCGTGATCGTATTTTCCTTGGCGGCCGTGATTGCGAAGCATTTTCAAACGCTCGACGTAATCCAATTTATTTGTCGTGATACAACCGCCGTCGCCGAGGACGGTGAGATTTTTCGACGGGAAAAAGCTGAACGCGCCGAAGTCGCCCATGCTGCCGACGGTCTTGCCCTTGTATTTCGCTCCCTGCGCCTGCGCGCAATCTTCGATGACCCAGAGATTATTTTTCTTCGCGATGGCGAGCAGTTTGTCGTTGTCAATCGGATGGCCGTAAAGATGCACGCCGATGATGCCGACGGTGCGCGGTGTAATGAGCGATTCGACGTGAGCGAGATCCATGACGAACGTGTCGTCAATGTCCGCGAACACCGGCTTCGCGCCGAGGTGAATGAGCGGCTCCATCGTCGGAAACGCCGTGTGGCTGGGCACGATGATCTCGTCGCCCGGCCCGATGCCCTGCAACTGGTGCAGGCAATACACGATCATCGTCCACGATGAACCGAGGACGCATTGGGTAGTGCCGGTATGGGCGGCGAGCTCGGCCTCGAACGCGGTGCATTCCTTGCCGAGGATGTATTGGCCGGAGCGCAGCGCGCGGAGCGCGGCTTCTTCCACTTCGGCGTTCAGGAAACATTTGGATAACGGGATTTTGCTCATAAAGTTTTTCTATTTAACCACGGATGGACACGGATTAACACGGATAAAAAAACTTTTGGCGCGGCCAAAATCGCGCCAGCGTCCTGGACTGCGCCAGCCCTCTGGCGCTTTGTTTTGCTCGCACCGCTGGGAAAAAGCGGCAGAGGGCTGCCGCAGTCCAAAACCTTGCGGAGACTAACGCCGTAGTTGAATCCGTGTCCATCCGTGTCCATCCGTGGTTGAAATTTTTTACAACTGAACGGCCTTGCCGGTCTTCACGGATTCCAGCGCGGCGTTCAGCACGCGCACGGCGTCGTAGCCGGACCACGCATCGGCGCGCGGCGTGGCGCGGGTTTTCACGGAATCTACAAATGCGCGCAGTTCCGCCAGCAGCGGTTCTTCCGGCGGCGTTTCGATCTGCGTGACGACGCCTTCAGTCGCCTTGAAATCATTGCCGCCGGCGGGCGTGTGCGTGTTTGCGTAGGTTTTGATTTTGTATTGCGAGATGTTGTAATCGCATACCGCGCTCAACTTGTCGCCGCAGACGATGACCTCGCGGAATTTTCCGGGAATAAAATATTCCGTCTCCACCGTCGCCCAGGTTTTGCCGCGCGGGGTGTCGTATTCGAGCGAGACGAACGAGACATCGTCCATGCCGCGACTCATGAAATCATGGTTGAGGGCCTGAACAGTTTTCGGCAGCGCGCCGAGGATAAAATTGAACAGGTCAACAAAATGGATGCCGTCGGCGAACATCACGCCGCTGTCGTTGCGCGGACGTTTGAAGCCGCCGAAGTGGCCGCGAATCATGTTCACCTTGCCGAACTCGCCGTTCTGCACCGCGTCGCGCAACCAAAGCGTCGCGGGATCGAAGCGCAAAATGTGACCCACCTGCAAAATCTTTTTGTGTTTGTCAGCTAGTTCCGCGAGCGCCTTGGATTCTTCATTGGCAAGCGTCAGCGGTTTTTCCACGAACACGTCCTTGCCGGCTTCGAGAAATTCTTTGCACAGCGGAAAGTGCGATTGCGCGGGCGTGACGATGACGACGCAATCCACTTTGCTGATGAGCGTCTTGTAATTCGTCGTGAGGCGCTCGGCGGGCAGGCCAAGCTTGCGCGCGGGTTCGAGCTGCTTGTCGCCGACCTCGGCGACGTAAAGCTCGATGGGCATCGAGCTGAGGTTGCGCAAATGGTTGGCGCCCCAGCGGCCCAAACCTAAAAGGAGAACTTTGGTCATCATGGAAATTTTCGGCAAAATCTTTCAGGCCAGCAAGGAAAACCTTTGGGCGTGAATTGTAAATTATCCGCCAATTTTTTGATAAGCTTGAAGAATGAACGGTTTTGCAATTTCGAAATCTGATGGCGTATGCAGCTCTATTTCTAAATCGCCTGTGCCGTAATGGCCGATGTCGGTTGCATCGCGCGCGACTGAAGGAAGCGAACCCAGTTTTTTTGGTTCAAGTTTTAGATAAAGAACCACTGTTTTTTTCTTAACCTCCATGCAAACAATATTTTGGGAAAGCTTGTAAGCAACGTAAAATTTCTTTGGTGCTTCTTGAATCGCTGCATCCAAACCAAGAACAAATTCTTGCACTTGCATCGCCAGATTTTTTATCTGTTCCGGTTTGCCGTCAAGATGTTGTTCAAAATTGTAGCTGCCAGTTTTGCGTGTCTGCGCGGCTTTTTTCCCGGCGGCGACCATCACCGGACTTTTTGCAATTTCATCGGTTGTGGGGTCGGTATTCAGCGTCTTCCGAAAAATTTCTTCGAGATACAAACAATTGTTTTGGAAGAGGCGATACTGCCAAAGCTCAATGTTTGCGCCCATCACCTGAACGGCGTGCAAATCAAATTTTTTGAAGTTTGGCGCGATGCAAATGACTCGAACATCTGACCAATCAACTTCAGTTTTATTTCCAAGAGTTTTTTTGGCTGCCAGTTCAAAGTCGCCACGATGGTCGTGAATCCAGTGGAGATAATAAAGACTTTGGGTTATCAAATCGGAGGACTCCACTTTTTTGTATTCGACGATGACTGGGTTGTCATCTTCGGAGAGTGCAAGCGTGTCAATTCTTCCGGCGTGTTGGCTGCCGGTCGGAAATTCCGATGCCACAAATCGGCAGTTGAAAATCGGTTTCAGATTTTGCTCTACGAGTTTCTGAAGCTGCTTTTCATTGACGAAGTTTGTTTGTTCAACGGGCAACAAACTCTGATTTTTAATCTCGAAGAGTGGCATAATTTTAATTCACCAATTGATACCAATTGTCGCGCTGATGCGGCTCGTAGCCGAGGTCTTTGATGAGCCGGTGCATGTCCGGCACGGTCATGCAGAAGGTCGTGCCCGCCTGCGACACCACATTTTCCTCAATCATGATGCTGCCGAGATCATTCGCGCCGTATTTCAAAGCGACCTGGCCGATTTCCAATCCCTGCGTGACCCACGAGCTTTGGATGTTCGGAAAATTATCGAGATAAATCCGCGCCAGCGCCTGCGTCCGCAAATACTCGTGCGCGCCTACCGTCGGCGCTTTCAGTTTCGTATGCTCCGCCTGAAACGTCCACGCGATGAACGCGGTGAAACAACCCGTTTCTTCGTTGTAGGAGACGACGTGAGGAGTCTCTGACTTGGTTTTAGTTTGAGACTCGTCACCTCGTCTCCTACGAGCCAAAGACTTTTCCTGCTGCAGCCGCAACCGCTCCAGATGTTCGATGCGGTCTTCAATCGTCTCCACATGACCAAACATCATCGTCGCGCTCGAATAAAGTCCGAGGCGATGCGCCACGTCCATGACTTCGAGCCAGTCATTGCTCATCGCCTTGAGCGGCGCGATGCGCTGACGCACGCGGTCCACGAGAATTTCGCCGCCGCCGCCGGGAATCGAGCCAAGTCCCGCCGCCTTGAAATCGCCGATGATTTTTTCCAGCGGCTCGTTGAACACGTCGCGGAAATGGATGAACTCGCTCGGGCTGAAACCGTGGATGTTGAAGCCGGGAAATTTATTTTTGACGTGCGACAGCAGATCGAGATACCACTGCTTCGTCAGCTTGGGATGATGCCCGCCCTGCATGAGCATCTGGTTGCCACCGAGCGCGATGGTCTCCTCGATTTTTTTGTCCAGCTCGGGCAGCGTGATGACGTAGGAGTCGTCGTCTTTTTCCACGCGGTAGAACGCGCAGAACTTGCAATAGACGTTGCAAACATTGGTGTAATTGACGTTGCGATCAATGTTGTAAGTGACCAGTTCGTTGCCGCGACCGCCGTAGGCCGCGGCCTTGGCGAGCTGGCGGCGGCGGTCGGCGAGCGCGCCGAGTTCTTCGAGCGGCAGGGAATAAAGCCGCAGCGCTTCGCCTTGGGAAATGCGTTTGCCGTCCCAGACTTTTTGCAGCAGTTCGTCGAGTGATGCGTCGTAAATCACGTTTAGAGATTAACAAACCCGAACCAACGAATCAAACCGCAGATTCACGCAGATGGACGCAGATGAATTTTTATCTGCGTTAATCCGCGTCCATCTGCGGTGAAAATCACCTCGCCCGCTTGAACTTCTCCGGCGGCAGCGCGGCGAGCGCCTCGCTGGCGGCCCGGAGAATTTCCGCCTTGCCCAGCGCCTGCGCCGCGCGGGCGCGATGCAACTGCGCCTCCACCATGTGCGGGTCGAGCGCGAGCGCGCGCTCCGCACACTCCAGCGCGGGCGCGTGGCGACCGAGCTGGCCGTGCATGCTCGCCAGATTCGCCCAGCCGAGCTGGTTGCCCGGATCAAGCTTCAACGCCTGCGCCAGACATTGCGCGCCCTGGGCCGGCTGGTTCAGCCCGTCGAACAACAGCGCCGCCAGATTGTTCCATACCTTGAAATCCGCCGCGTCCAGCTTCAGCGCCCGGCGATAACCCGACTCCGCCTCGGCCAGTCTTCCGAGCGACGCCAGCGCGACGCCCGAATAAAACCACGCCTTCGCGTCCGCCGGATTTTCGGCGCGCCACTGCTGCGCGAACGCCAGCACGTCCGGCCACAAACCTTTTTCGCACAGTTCGCGGGCGGTGCGGGTTTTTTCCTGTTTGCTCGAAGCCATGTCAGAGTTTACCGGCGAAGCCGGCCATTCCGGCAACTAAATAATTTTCCCGGCGTGAACCTGCGACGCCACGGCCACCAAATAGGCCGCCGCCTCGCCCGTGGCCGCATTCTGCCGGCGGACCGCAAAGGGATTGGCCAGATGCGCGAGCCGGCCCGGGCCGGTCAAAATGGCTGGCACCGGATTTTTTCGCGCCCGCGCCAGCGCCAGCGGATCCACCACCTCGCGGCAGAACATTTTTTGCCAAAACCGTCGGAGCCGGCCGAGGCCCAGCCCGCGCACCCGCTGCCAGAACGCCCGCTCGCCCGCCAGCGAGCGCAGCGACCACCACGCCGCCGTTTTCGGGCGCTGCGTGAACATTTCAATTTTGCCGAAGCGCGCCCGCAGCAACGCCGTGAATTCCGCCTCGTTCATTTCGCGGACATGAAACGGGTTGGCCGGCGCGTGTTCGTGATACGCCTCGCGGTTGGGCGTGGAGACGATGCACACGCCGCCCGGTGCCAGCACCCGCACACATTCGTCCAGAAACAAATCCGGTCGCGTCAGATGCTCAATGGTTTCAAACGAGACCACGACTTCCACGGAAGCGTCTGGCAGTGGAATTTTTTGCGCATCCCCCACGCGCGCCTCAATGCCGTAGCGCCGGGTGGCGTGGGCGCAGGCCTCGGCGGAAACATCCACGCCGATGACGCTGGCCGCCCCCGCCCGCAACAACGCCGCCGTGCCATAACCCTCGCCGCAGGCAATGTCCAAAACACGTCTGCCGCTCACGAAGGGCACGGCAAAGCGATAGCGGTAGAGGTGCTCCCAAAAAGTGTTGGCATCCGCTTTTTCCGGCACCATCCGCTCTCCGGTGAATTCAAGGGCGTCGCGCATCTTTGATTTCAAATTCTCCGCGCCACGCCACCGCTCTGCAAACTTTTTCCGGATGCTGTTTCAAGGCACCGCGCGGGTTGGGTGCGTGCAGCCAGGCGGGCAGGTGGCTGACCATGATGAGCCAATCGCCAGCTTGCAGCGAGCGGGCGGGCGCAGGGATTAAACGAAAAAAATCCGGGGGCAATAAAGTTTTCACCGGCCGGCGGCGGCGGCGCGCCAAAACAATGTTGCAGCCGACGTGAGAAGGCTCCATTTTGGTTTTCGCTTTCCCGCTTTCCGCTTTTTCGATTTTCAGATGGAGCCTCCTTACGTCGTCTCCTACGAGATGGACGAACTCAAATCTTTTTCCAGACGGGCCTGCCGAGCCGTAGCTTTAGCGAAGGCTGGCGAAGGCGCGTTCAAAGGCGTCGTGGTTTGCCGAAGTGGCCGACTGATATGCTGAGCTTCCCGGCATCAGCCTGCGCGACACCGTGCGTGTGTTTCTCGGCTACGGGTATCACCCCATGGTCAACATCCTTCCCATCGCGTAACTTACCTCCATGAAGAATAATAAAAATGTAACTTGCGTGGCAATGTCCGTCTTGGCGTTGTCCTTTCTACTGGTCGGGTGTGACCGCCAGGTTTCCAAAGAAACCAAAAGCTCCGTCAGCAGCGACGGCACGGTGAAAACGAAGGAGAAGACCGTCACCCAGTCACCGGATGGCACCGTGACCAAGAAAGAAGAGACCAAGAAGACCTCTCCTCCCGAGAAGCCCTAAGCGAGTCGCGGGGCGACGGACGGATCGCGGCTGTGCCCGCAGGATCAGCCGCAGCGTGTGGAAAGTTCGGATGCGTCCGGATTAAACTGCGTGCTGCGGCTGGTCGGCGACACAGCCGCGCTCCAGTTTATTTTCCGTAGGAGACGAGGTGACGAGTCTCAAATTAAAGAAAAGTTAGAGACTCCTCACTTCGTCTCCTACGAGATGGTTGCCCGCAAATATTTTTCCAGACGGCTTGTCGCGCCGAAACGAAGTGAAGGCGGAGCGAAGGCGCGTTCAAAGGCGTCGTGGTTCTTCCAGTTCGAGAAATCGGGGAGGTGATTTTTGCGGACGGCTTCCGCCAACTTGTCGCGCCGAAATCCGATGAAGGCGGAATCTTCGCCGGCCTGTCTCGCCGTAACCAGGTGAAGGCAGATGTCCGAGTCCAGGCACTCCCATTTTTTCAACATCGCGTAATCCGTCAACGGGATGGGGGAAAGTTCGCGGCGCTTTTCCGCGCTGAACTTTAGGCTGGAACAAAAATAGCTTTGATCGCCAATTCCACGGCCATCATTTTCTGCGCGGCCTTCTCCGCTGACCAACCGATTATGTGGGCATGATTTTTGTTGTTCTCAATGGGTGCTGAGACAACATCCAAACTGTTTTCGCGAACCGCGCTTGCCAGAATATCTGCCCTGCCAAAGAGTGTTTCCGATCTTTCTGCGGCAACCGCCTGCCCGATTTTTAGCAACTCGTCGCTTGTGATGCCGACATGACGCGTTACAGAAAGCTCCAGATCACGAGGCGGTATAAATGCGTCTTGCTTTATGGTGTTGTCAGCTTTTCGAACCCACTCTTTTCTCATCACAAACCGAGCAAGTGTTTCGTTGTTCAATACCGACATAACCCTTTGAAAATATTTATTCAGCGTATACCGCGCCGACCAACTCCAAGATTTTTTTGGGAAGTTCCCCAAAGAACGGTTCTTGTCCAAAGTTTTTGCGAAGACCGTTCAAGCTTGCGTAGTGCAAATAACCATCAGGACTGACGCTCACTGAAAGAATTTGTCGCGGAGCTTTATACCATTCAAAAGTTATATGTCCGTCTGGCTCGACGCCGACTGAAGGCGCTTGAAAGCCCAGCGGTAGCGACTCCAAAAATCTTTTCGCATTGACATAAGCGTCATAGGACACAGGTTCAGCCGAGCCACCATCCCAACCGTTCTTCTGGCTCTTTTCAAAAATTTCGTAGAGATCGTCCAGAACACCAGAACCCTTCAAACCGAGCGAAAAAGAAGATTGCAGGTGCTTCCGGTATTCCACTGACGCGTCGTAAACATAGGCCGCAGTCGGGCTGGCAGCTCGTGACGCCATTGGCCCAAGCACTAAAGCTGTGGTTGTAACCATTTCGCAAGCAGTCATATTATTTGAAGGATTCTAGCAATCCCGGTGCTAAACTAGCAAAGAAAATCTTGTTCTTCAACCAGCGTATTTCGGCCAGTTTGGTTCTTACCAATTCATCGTCAATTTTCTGAGGTGTTTGAGTGAATATATCCGTATCCAAAATTATGGCTGGTTTTACCGAAATTGCATCTCCTGGCTGTAAGGCGCGAATCACATGAATCAAATAATTTGTGTCTGGCACGCTGAAAGTGTCGCTGTGCATGAATCCCGCAAAAGGCACAGGGAAGGAATCCCAGGACCGGGGCGCATTTACCAAATAATTACTTAAATCTCCTCCTTTTGAATCGATTTCGATTCTGTTGATGAATCTCACACCGATTCGTTCGATCTCGACGGGTTTGGTCAGCGTGCAATATTTTTGCCAAAGTTGTATTGCTTCCCCCTCGAATGCCTCCCAATGCTCATATGGTGCTAATCGGCTGAAAGAAAAACCGTCGCGTTGGCATTGAACAATTTTTAGTTTGTCAGCTGAATGGAAGACAAGACCATGCCAAGAACTAGTAGCTTTAGTTGGATCTGGCATTTCTGCCGCGCTAAGTTTTAGCTGATAGTTAACTTGATTGTGAATCTGAACCGCCGGAAAACCTTGAAACTGCGCCTTAAAATACTCTTCAAATTGCTTTTGCTCGCATTGGGCAGTTGGCTTTGCCCGAAAATCAATAACCGCCTCCACAATTGGCGCTTTCGGCAAATGTGGAAATTTTTCTGTTGTTTCTAGTTTCATTGGTCAGAAGCGCAATCACAAATCTTTGCAATTGTTATACAATTGACCTCGTTGGTAAAGAAGTCGTTCATTGATGTTTTTCACTTCGGCATTGCCAGCTTCACCTTCGCCGCCACTTGCGCCACGTCTTTGTCGCCGCGACCGGAGAGGTTCACGATGATGAGCGCGTCCTTGCCCAGCTTCGGCGCGCGCA
>JAYVCM010000168.1:0-2666 GCA_043749955.1 Limisphaerales bacterium
CCATTTTATCTCCGCCGGAAAACTTTCCATTCTGCTGCTCTCGGTATGCGGCAGCCTGAACGCCGCCGAGCCGTCGAGAAATTATTTCAACGTCCGTGACTTCGGCGCCGTCGGCGACGGCAAGCAGCTCGACAGCCCGGCGATTGACCAGGCGATTGCCGCCGCTACGGAGGCCGGCGGCGGCACGGTGCTGGTGCCGGCGGGAACTTATTTGAGCGGCTCGATTCATCTCCAGAGCAACATCCATCTCGTCATTGACGCGGGCGCGACCATTCTCGGCGCGCCGCAGGAGCTGAATGTTTATGACGAGACCGAGCCTTACGCGCTCGGCGGTTATCAGGACGGCGGGCATTGCTATTTTCACAACAGCCTGATCTGGGGCGAAAAGCTCACGAATGTTTTCATCACCGGCCACGGCCTGATCAACGGCGGCGGGCTGGTGCGCGCGGACAGGATTCTGGACCAGATGTGCGGCTTCTTACACGACGGTATTCCCGGCCCGACACCGACGAATATGCCGCCGGTGCGCCTCGGCAACAAAGCCATCTGCCTCAAGCTCTGCAAAAATGTTTTGATCCGCGACGTCACGATTTGTCACGGCGGCCATTTCGCCATTCTGGTCACCGGCTGCGACAACCTGACGGTGGACAACGTGACGATGGACACCGACCGCGACGGCATTGACATTGACTGCTGCCGCAACACGATGGTGAGCAACTGCCGCATCAATTCGCCCAATGACGACGGCCTTTGTCCGAAAAGCACGTTTGCGCTCGGCGAACTGCGCCTGACGGAAAACCTCACCATCGTCAACTGCCAGGTCTCCGGTTTTCTCGAAGGCACCTTGCTGGACGGCACGATGAAGCCGGCGAAAAACGGCCTCGGCCGCATCAAGTTCGGCACGGAATCCAGCGGCGGCTTCCGCAACTGCACCGTGGCGAACTGCACCTTCCGCAGTTGCCGCGGCTTCGCGCTCGAAGAGGTGGACGGCGGTATTTTGGAAAACATCACGGTCAACAATCTCTCGATGACGGACGTGGGCGACTACGCCATCTACCTCACCACCGGCAAACGCAACCGCACTCCGGGCGTGACGACGAGCAGCCGCATGAGAAATATTTTGATCTCGAACGTCATCGCCGACGGCGTGGGCAAGATGAGCGGCATTCAAATCATGGGCCTGCCCGAGCAGCCGGTGGAAGGCGTGCGCCTGGAAAACATCCGGCTCACCAGCAACGGCGGCGGCACGACGAACGATGCGGCGATCAATCCCAAAGAACTCGGCACAACCTATCCTGAACCGGGCCGCATCGGCACGCTGCCCGCCTATGGCATTTACGCGCGCCACGTCCGCAATCTGGAATTGGCGAACATCCGCGTGGACTTCAAGGCGAACGATCTGCGTCCCGCCGCGTCGTTTGCGGACGTGCAGGGATTGGAGATTGATAATTTCAAACCGCAGGTCGCCGAGGGCGTGCCCGCCGCTGTGTTCGCCGACAATGTGGGCGGCATCGTCATCCGCAATTCACCGGCGCTGGAAAAACACTGACGACGATTTTTTTAACCGGCGAAATTCCGGGGGAGCTTCAGGTGATGATGGGAACGTCTTTGTCCCTCTCCCGCTCGTTGTAACGGCGCGTGGCTTCCGGCAGATCGTGCCAGAGCTTGATCGCCACGGCGAAACCGATGACGGCGAACGGCACCATGAACAGCGGCCACCAATGCCAGTCGCGCGTCAGGCCGAGGAACGTCGTCGCGGCTCCCGCTTTTTCACTCGGCACCAGACAGCCGATGAAAAACGACTGGATGGCGCTGCCCAGATAGGTGCATCCATCCACGATGCCGGAGCAAGTGGCGGTGGCTTTGCGTCCGCCGAAATCCGTCGCCGCCGAACCGGCCATCAACGAGGTCAGGCCGACGGAGGCCATCACGACCAGCACGCAGCACAGCCCCAGAAAGAGCGGCGCGGAAAAAAGATACATCGCCATCAGCACGGTCAGCCCGACGACGAGCGCGGCGAGCATGGCGGCGGGCGGGGCGCGGCGGCTTTGATAAAGATGGTCGGAAATCCAGCCGCCGATGAATCCGCCGGCAATGCCGAAGATGCAGAGCAGCAGGCCCCAATGATTTTTGAAAAATTCCGCGCCGGGCTGCTTCACCTCGGCGGCAAAAATAAAATACCAGTTCTGGATGCCGTTGCGGAAAATTCCCGAGGTGAGGCCGATGAGCGCGATGAGCAGCATGAGCTTGCTGGCGAAAACTTTTTTCAACAGGTCGAGCGACGAGAGTTCAATGTGCATCTGGCCGGACGAGGCGTCATGCGTGTCGAGGTGCGGAAAATTCGCCTCTTCGGGCGTGTCCTTGATGAGCCAGAGATCAATCGCCACCCAGAGGAGCATGATGGCGGCAGGAATGAAGAACACGGCCCAGGTGGCGTCCACCAGCTTGCCGCCGACCGTGACGTTCGTGGCGAAAATCTTTTGCAGCAGATCATGGAACCAGCCGCCGGTGGAGTGGGCCTTGGTGAGCTCGACAATTTTTGTCCCCCAGTCGAACGCGAAATAAACGCCGATGGAGATGAGCGTGCCGAAGATGGCGCCGAACATCCCGCGTTCGCGCACATGAAACCAGTAGGCCTTGACCTTGATGATGGACACCGCGCCGTA
>JAYVCM010000169.1:0-2748 GCA_043749955.1 Limisphaerales bacterium
TCCATTCATAAAATTCAGTTCCGTGCTGGTTTTCAAATTCACGCGCCGCGTCATCACGGTTAAGGATCAAGAGTGAAGTCTGACAAAAACCACGGCGACACCCTACTACCTCAATGGAGGTATCTCGCCGGTCCACCGAGGCGTTGATCACGCGAGGATGCCCTCGATGGACTTGCCCGCAATTCCGGTCAGCCGCACATCCAGCCCCTGGAATTTCACCGAGAGCTTGGTGTGTTCAATCCCGAGCAGCCGCAGCATCGTCGCGTGCAGGTCGTGAACGTCCACCGGATTTTCAATCGCGGCGTAGCCCAGCTCGTCCGTTGCGCCGAACACGATTCCCGGCTTCACGCCCCCGCCGCACAACCAGATGCTGAAACCGGAATTGTGGTGGTCGCGTCCGTCGCTGCCCTGGCTCATCGGCGTGCGGCCAAATTCTCCCGCCCACACGATCAAGGTGTCCTCCAGCATCCCGCGCTGCTTGAGGTCGGTGATCAAGGCCATGCACGCGCAGTCAATTTCCTCGGCCTTGAATTTGATTCCTTCCTTCACGCCGCCGTGATGATCCCAGTCCTTGTGATAAAGCTGGATGAAACGCACGCCCCGTTCCGCGAGCCGCCGCGCGAGCAAACAGTTCGACGCAAATGAGCCGTCGCCGGGCTGACAACCGTAAAGTTCGAGCGTCTTCGCACCTTCTGGTTTTATGTCCATCAACTCCGGCACGCTCGTTTGCATCTTGAACGCCATTTCGTATTGCACGATGCGCGTCGCGATTTCCGGATCATCCACGATGGTGTCATACTTCGCGTTGATTTGGTTGATGGCATCCACCACATCTTTCTGCTGCGCGTGCGTGACTCCGGCGGGAGTGCCGAGGTAAAGCACGGGATCGCCCTTGCCGCGCAGATGCACGCCTTGAAAACGGCTGGGCAACAAACCCGCCGCCCATTGCCGCGCCGCAATCGGCTGGTTCTGTCCGCCCTTGCCGAGCGAGGTCAGCACCACGAAACCGGGCAGCTCGTCAGCCACCGAACCCAAACCATACGTCGTCCACGCGCCCATGCTGGGACGTCCGGCGATCTGCGAGCCGGTGTTCATGAACATGTGCGCCGGATCGTGGTTGATCGCTTCGGTGGTCATCGAGCGGATGAGGCAGATGTCGTCAATCACCGAGCCGATCTGCGGAAACAGCTCGCAGACTTCCGTGCCGTTGCGGCCGAACTTTTTGAAACCGTGCTGCGGACCAAAGCAAATCAGCTTCTTTCCCTGCAACTGCGCGATCTGTTTTCCGTCCGTGAACGACTGCGGCATCGGCTCGCCGTGCATCTTGGCCAGCTTGGGTTTGTAGTCGAACGTCTCCAGATGAGACGGCCCGCCCGCCATGCTCAACCAGATCACGCGTTTCGCCTTTTGCGGGAAATCGAGCGGCAGGGCAGCGCCGGTCCATTTGTCTTTGCGCGTGGATGCGGCGGCGGCGAGGAGAGTTGGATTGAGCAGCGACGCCAGCGCAAGTCCGCCGATGCCCTGCGCGGTGCGGCCCAAAAAAGTGCGGCGCGTCTGCCGCTGCGCGAGAAATTGCCGGAGTTCAGGATGCGGATTCATGGTGGTCAAGCAGGTAATAATTTTCGGAATTTACTTCTGGAGGAAAGCCGTCCCCCAGAGCGAGTGTCCGGCTTGTTTCGGCAATCCCAAAGGGATTGAGTCATCCAGCCCAGGGTTGCGAGGAACGAGCTACCCTGGGAACGAGGTTTGCAGGCCAACAACCCCAACGGGGTTGCGGCTCGGCGAGGGAAATGCGGCGCAACCCCGTTGGGGTTGAAAATATTTTCGACCACCACCCAGGGTAGCTCGTTCCTCGCAACCCTGGGCTTCAAGCCGGAATCCCGTTGGGATTCTTCGTTGGAGTTTCCGGAAGTCATCGGGTCAGGAGCGCGTGATGGTTTCATGCAAATTCAAAATGACGCGCGCGATGTTCGTCCACGCGGCCAGCTCCGATGCGTCGGCATCTTTCGGCGCTGGTGTCAGGCCGATCTTGAGCAGCGATTGCGCCGCCGCCGGGTCGGCGCGGTATTCCGCCAGTTCCTTGTCGAGCAGCGCTTGAACGGTTTTCAATTCGTCAGCCCGAGGTGCGCGGGAGAGAACTTGTCGCCACGCCCAAGTGAGCCGGGCGTTCACATCCGCGCCGCCTTCCTTCAAAATCCGCACGGCCAAAGCCCGCGAAGCTTCGACGTAGCTCGGGTCGTTCAAGAGCGCGAGCGCCTGCTGCGGAATGTTCGAGCGATTCCGTTCCGCCGCGCACTCTTCGCGCGTTGGTGCATCAAACGCCTGGAGGCTGGGATGCAAATACGAACGCTGCCACCAGACGTAAAGCCCGCGCCGATACTGGTCCGACCCCGTGCTGGCGTCATAACCGCGCACCGGGTAATTCAAGTTCTCCCAATAGCCGTCGGGCTGGTAGGGCTTCACGCTCGGGCCGCCGATTTTTTCCACGAGCAACCCGGAAACGGCCAGCGCATTGTCGCGCACCAGTTCGGCATCCAACCGCCAGCGGCTTTGCACGGCCAGTTCGCGATTCAGCGGATCGCGCGCGCGGAGTTTTTTCGAGGAGACGGAGGACTGCTGATAGGCCTGGCTGTTGACGATCAGGCGAATCATGTGTTTCACATCCCAGCCGCTGTCCACGAACTCGCACGCCAGCCAGTCGAGCAGCGCCTGGTTCGGCGGCAGTTCCCCCTGCGCGCCGAGATCGTC
>JAYVCM010000170.1:0-3308 GCA_043749955.1 Limisphaerales bacterium
CCGAATTGCGCGTTCGGATTCCACGGAATTGTCGGCTTTGGATTTGAGCACAAAAAGCCCAGGCCAATCTTTTTTAGAAATGGGAAAAGATAATTCTGAAAAAGCTCGTTTGTATGAGGATAATAATTGTCGGGGCCAACCCAAATCACAAATACTCCGACGCCGACCACAACCGCCTCCCAACTGCACGCCCAGCGCATTTCCGTGACGAGCGGGCGGATCTCAAAAATCAGCCAGAGGCCGACGAGCGTCTTGGCGAGATAAAACCAGTAGGCCGAGGCCGGGCCGCAGCTCCCTTGCGCGGCGGTGAGCAAAACAAAAATGACGAACGGCGCGACGCGCGCCACCACGGGAGAAACGGAAAAGTATTTGCGCAGGAACATCGGGTCAGTTCCCCATGCCGACCTTGACTTCCACCTTGTCCGGGCCGATGAGCGTGACGGTGTATTTGGAGATTTCCTTCACCTTGTATTGCTTGAACGTGTCGCCGGGGCGGACGGTCCGGCCGTCCAGGATGGCGCTGGGCGCGGTGGCGGAATAAAAAATTCCCTGGAGCCGGGGCAGTTCCGGCGGCTTGACCGGGGCGGGCGGTTCCGGCGCATGGGCGACCGGCACGACGACGCCATCCACCATCTGCGTGGAGACGACGGCCTCGGGCGCGGTGGTGATGTTGTGGACGGCGTTGTGCGCGGCGGACCAGCCGATGAAAAAAATCGCCGCCACGATGAGGAAGATGATGACGGCGGGGATGATCCAGACGGCGACGGACGAGGCTTCATCGGCGACGGGGTGGAGCGGCGGCAGCGTGTTGGACTGGTTGCGCGGCGGGGCTTGCCGCGCCTGTTTGAGGGCGTCGTTGATGAGACTCATGCGTTAATGTTTCCTTCGAGTTCGCGGATGGCGCGTCCGACCATGCGGTAATTGATCCGTTCGCTCCGTTCAACGTAGCCGGCGAGCAGCGCCTTGTCGCAGACCGCGTTGACCAGCCGGGGAATTCCCCGGCTGTAGCGAAACACCCGCCAGACCGCCGGCGCGGTGAACGCCGGAAAGCCGCGCGCCCCCGCCAGCGCCAGCCGGTGCTGAATATACTGGCCGACTTCCCGCCGCGTCAACGACGCGAGATGATAGCGCACGGTGATGCGCTGGCGCAGTTGCCGGAGCCGGTGGCTGTTCAGCCGCTCGCGCAGCTCGGGCTGGCCCAGCAGAACAATCTGGAGCAGCTTGCGGTCGTCGGTCTCGATGTTCGAGATCAACCGCACCTGTTCCAGCAGATCTTCCGTCAAATTTTGCGCTTCATCCACGATCAAAACCGTCTCTTTTCCGGCCAGCGTCTGCTTCAGCAAAAAATCGCTGATCGCCGCCACCGTCTCCAGCCGGTCGCGGCCTTTCACGTCCAGACCGTATTCGGTGGCGATGGCCTTCATCAACTCATCGGCATTTAACACGGGATTTAAAATTAAAGCGGTGGAATAATGTCCGTCCAGGTGTTCCAGCAGCGCGCGGCAGAGCGTGGTCTTGCCCGCGCCGACCTCGCCGGTGAGCTGCACGAAGCCCTTGCGCTCGCGGATGCCGTAGAGCAGATGATTGAACGCCTCGCGGTGCTTGGCGCTGTGAAAAAGGAAGCGCGGGTTCGGCGTGATGTCGAACGGGGACAATCTTAATCCATAAAACTCCAGATACACGGAGGCTTTGTAACACATTCCGCACTTAATGAAAGCGAAAGGTTGCGGGGTGTTTGGCCGGAAAAATGGGAAAGAGCGCGTCTCACTTCCTTGCAACCGATGTGGGTTTCTCATTTACGCCAACTTTAGCTGGGTGTTTAGCGACGCCTGATGACTCAACCGCTTTAGCGGTTTTTGCGCCCGGGAAACCGCTAAAGCGGTTCAGTTCCATTTCGCAGACCTGACACCCAACTAAAGTTGGGTGTTAATGAGATGCTTGATTCGCCGTTGCAAGAAACGGAGATGCGCCCAATGGGACAGGCGGGTTAAATTTTCACCTTGAACTGTTCGCCCGCCTTGAGCGACTGGGCAAAGGCCGCGAGCAGTTCGGGGATTTTTTCCAAATCTTTCAAGCTCACCACTTCCACCGGCGAATGCATATAACGGTTCGGCAGGCTGACCAGCGCGCTGGCGATGCCGCCGCGCGTCCAAAAAATCACGTCGGTGTCCGTGCCGCTGTTGGACGACATCGCGCTGTGCTGAAGCGGGATTTTCCGCGCCTTCGCCACGGCTTCGATCCGGCGGACGACTTCCGGATGATTGCAGCCGCCGTGGGTGAGCACCGGGCCGCGGCCGATTTTCACGTCGCCGTGCTGGGTTTTGTTCACGGTCGGATAATCCGTCGCGTGTGTCACGTCCACGACGAGCGCCACATCCGGCTGGAGCGAGTAGGCGATCTGCCGCGCGCCGAGCAGTCCGACTTCTTCCTGCACGTTGGAAACGGCGCAGATTTCCGCGTGCAATTTCACCTTCGATTCTTTCAGCAGCCGCAAGGCCTCGGCCACGGCAAAGGTGCCGATGCGGTTGTCGAACGCCCGCGCCACCGCCAGATCGTTCCGCAACAGATCAAACTCGTCGGCCAGCGTGATCGGATCGCCGATGCGCACGAGCTTTTCGGCGTCCTGGCGGCTGCCTGCGCCGATGTCTATGAACAGATCGTGAATCTTCGGCGGCTTGGGATCTTTTTCCTCGCGCATCAGATGCGGCGCGACATTGCCGACGACGCCTTTCACCGCGCCGCTGCGGGAGTGGATGACGACGCGCTGCGCCTTGGTGATGGCCGCGTCCACGCCGCCCATTTTGCGGACATAAATAAAACCCTCGTCGGAGATGTAATTTATGGCCATCGCAATTTCATCGGCGTGCGCGGCGAGCATCAGCCGCGGCGAACCGCCCTTGTTCAGGACGGCGACGCAATTGCCGTAGGCGTCGGAAAAAGTTTCCTCGGCGAATGTTTTGGCGTAGTCGAGCCAGACGCGCTGGCCGCGGACTTCGTGGCCGGTCGGACTCGGCGTGTTGACCAAGGTCCGCAGGAAATCCAGAGATTGTTCACGCATGAACTGAAAATTACGCGGACGCAATGCGGATGTCGAGCGTGCGGGCAGATGCAGCATTGCGGAGCGCCGATCTCCGATCCGGCGCGTTTCCGGGCCACATTTAATTCCGGCCGGGTCGGAGACCGGCGCTCCGGCCGCAGTTTTAGCCGGAACGATGCCGAAGACTTTTAACGCAAAGACGCAAAGGTGCGAAGCCGCAAAGGAATTGAATGCGTTTCCATTCCGGTATTGGCGGCACTGGTTGGTGGGT
>JAYVCM010000171.1:0-2529 GCA_043749955.1 Limisphaerales bacterium
CGGCGAGCGCCTCTGGGACAAGACCAACAACTGCCCGCTGCCCGGAATGCACGCCGCGCGGTTCGGCCCATCCAAATGAAAAATCCATCGAAGCCCAGGACAGTGAGTGACGGAGCGCAGGCTTTAGCCCTGGTCATTGCCAATCTGTCGAAGACACGCTCGGCAGATGAAGCCCAAAGGGATTCCGGCCCAAAGCCCAAGGTTCTCCCGCATCGCGGGAAGCTACCTTGGGTGAACGTTGTCAGGAATTCCACCAACCCCAACGGGGTTGCGGCTGCCACGCGGCCAACCCTGCCACAACCCCGTTGGGGTTGGCGGGACTTTTTTCGGCTGCCCCAGGGTAGCTCGTGCCTCGCAACCCTGGGCTGGTGGACACAATCCCGTTGGGATTGCCTGCGGAATCGCGTTCCGTTCGCGCCGAATTTCCGCCGCTCGATTTTACGAATCTCCATAACGCATTTTCTCCTGCTGCTGCTCGCGTTCGTGCCCGGGCTGGCGTTCGCGGGCGGCGAGGAGGTGGTGGTGGTCTATAATTCCCGGCTGCCGGAATCCAAGGACGTCGCCGACCATTACGCGGCGATGCGGCAGGTGCCCACGAACCAGGTGTTCGGCCTCGACCTCACGACCAACGAGGTCATCACGCGCGAAGATTTCACCGATCTGCTGCAGAAACCGCTCGCGGACAAGCTGGCGTCGGCGAAGCTCTGGCGTTTTGGCAAAGTAAACTTCCCCGGCACCAACGGCCAGCCGGGCCACACGGAAACCCGCGTGGTGGAATCGAAAATCCGTTACGCGGCGTTGTGCTACGGCGTGCCATTGAAAATCGCGCCAAGCTCGTTGATGGAGGAGCTGGCGCAGAAAATCTCGCGCGATCAATTCCGGCGCAACGAGGCGGCGGTGGATTCGGAACTCGCCTGGCTGCCGGTGCTGAAGCTGGACATCCCGCTGACGGGGCCGCTGCCCAGCCCGTTCTACATGATGACCAACCGCGCCGCGTTGAACTGCACCAACGGCCTCCTGCTCGTCGCGCGGCTCGACGGCCCGACGGCGGAGCTCGCGCGCGGCCTCGTGGACAAGGCGATGGCGGCGGAGAGCAACGGCTTCTGGGGCCGCGCCTATTTCGACGCGCGCGGGCTGGCGCCGACGAACACTTATTTTCAAGGCGACCAGTGGATGCTCGGCGGCGCGGAGATCTGCCGCCAGCAGGGGTTTGACGTGGAGACGGACACGAACGAGGCCACGCTGCCCGCCTCGTATCCGATGAGCCACATCGCCATTTACGCCGGCTGGTATGCGGACAGCGCGAGCGGCCCGTTCCGCCAGCCGAAGCTGGAGTTCATGCCCGGTGCGTTTGCGTATCATCTGTATTCGTTCAGCGCCATCACGCTCCGCGATGCGACCAACAACTGGTGCGGCCCGCTGCTCGCCAAGGGCGCGACCTGCACGATGGGCTGCGTGTATGAACCGTTCCTGCAATTCACGCCGAACATCGCGTTCTTCCTGTTCGCGCTCGGCAACGGCAGCACCTTTGGCGAGGCCGCGTGGGCGTCGCAGCTCGCGCTGTCGTGGCAGACCACCGTGGTCGGCGATCCGCTTTACCGGCCGTTCACCAAATCGCCGGGCGAACTGCACGCGCAGCTTGCCCGCGAAAAAAATCCGCTGCTCGAATGGTCGTTCAACCGCATGGCCAACCTGGAGCTGGCCGGCGGCACCCGCCCGGCCCAGGTCGGCGGCTTTCTCGAAAACATCCCCGCCACCTCGACCAGCGCGGTGCTGTCGGAAAAACTCGCCGCGCTTTACGAGCGGCAGGGCAAGCCCTCGTCGGCCATTGACATGTGGCAGCGCGCGTTGAAATTGCATCCCTCGCCGCAGCAGCGCATCCGCCTCCGCCGGCTGCTCACCGACCGGTTGCTGGCGGAAAACCGGCTGGCCGACGCGGTGGAAAACATCCGGCTGGGCCTCAACGAAGCGCCCGATTTTCCCGACGCCCCCAACCGGCGCAGCCAGTTGAAGGAACTGGAATCGAAACTCGCCGCGCAAAAAAAATGAACCAGCCGCGATGAAATCAACCGCAAAGAGCGCAAAGAACACAAAGGCACAACGGTTTTATCTTTGCGCTCTCTGCGCTCTTTGCGGTTAAATAAAAACCATGCCCGTCTTCTTCGACACCCACGCGCATCTGGACTATCCCGACTACGAAAAGGATTTCCCGGAGGTTCTCGACCGCGCGCAGGCCGCCGGCATGACGAAAATCATTTCCATCGCCACCGACCTCGACAGCAGCCGCCGCGCGCTCGCGTTGTCCGAGCAGCACGCGATGATTTACGCCGCCGTCGGCTGGCATCCCGGCAACGCCCACGAAGCACCCGGCGACATCCGCGCCGAACTGCGCGAACTCGCCCGGCATCCGAAGGCCGTGGCCATTGGTGAATGTGGACTGGATTATTATCGTCTGCCCAGCGCGCAAGGCGGCAGCGCGGACGACGACGCGCGTTACAAACAAAAGCAGGCGGAAATTTTCCAGCAGCA
>JAYVCM010000172.1:0-6355 GCA_043749955.1 Limisphaerales bacterium
TGCTCAATTGATCCACGGAAAAAAATACGCAGTTTATGCGATGCGCTGGCGGGCTTGGACCGGGACTCATCCGGGCGCCGCCCCGTTTGGAGTTCCGCATTTAGGCGGCGCGGCGGTAGTGGCACAGGCATCTTGCCTGTGTGTTCCTGACGGCGGGCGGCCCCAGGGCAACTCACAGGCAAGATGCCTGTGCCACTACGTTTCCGCCGCCGCCGTCGGCACCTTCCAATCCGCATTTCAGGTTCAGAATCAATGAACTGTTTGTCTTTGGAAAATGGTATGAGTCAGGCCGAAATTATTTTCCATCGCGCGTCCAAAAAAAATGTGCTAGAAAACAGGCGATGAGTTCAAGGGATGACCAGCCGCACCCGCACCCGGTCGAAGCCTGCCTGGCGCGTTCCGTCGCCGACACGCTGGCCGAGGAGCCGACGCTGGAAGCCGTCACGTTTGATGCCGCACAGAAAAAAATCTCCGTCGCCACGCTGGGCCGCACCGACGTGGAAAAAATTACCCAACGGCTCACCCGCAAAATCCAATCGGCCCAAAACTCGGACACGAACCGCGCCTGTTTGCTGCTGGCCGGCACCGGCGATTGCGCCGTCTGCGAGTCGCCGTTGACCGAAGCCGAGCGCCGCCGCATCACCATCCAGCGCAGCGGCGACGCTACGACCATCGCGCGCGTCACCTGTCCGACCGCGCCGAAATTCTGGCGCTGGCGCGACCTGCCGTTCCCGCGCATCGAGCCGCGCACGATCGAAATTCCCACAGCCGATCACGACGACGAGCATCACCACGTGGATGAATGGAAGCTGCAAATGGCCGCCGCCATCCTGTGCGGCGGGTTCGGTTTGCTGGCGGCGTTTGTGGTGCCCGCACAGTTCAAAGTCGCCGCGTTCGTCGCCGCCTACCTCGCCGGTGGATTTTATCCCGCCGAAGAAGTCTGGGAACGCTTGCAGAAACGCGTGCTGGACGTGCATTTTCTCATGCTCGCCGTCGCCGTCGGCGCGGCGTGCATCGGTGCCTGGGCGGAAGGCGCTACGCTTTTGTTTTTATTTTCCTTCTCCGGCGCGCTGGAGCATTACGCGCTCGGCCGCACGCAAAAGGAAATCCGCTCCCTGTTTCGCGACGCGCCGAAAACCGCGACCGCGATTGATGCGCAGGGTAACGAAACGGAAGTGCCCGTCGAAAAAATTCTCAAGGGTGCGCGGCTGCACATCAAGCCCGGCGCGCAGTTTCCGGTGGACGCGGAAATCACCAAGGGCTCCACCGCCGCCGACGAATCCAATCTCACCGGCGAGGCCGCGCCCGTGGAAAAATTCATCGGCGACCTCGCGCTGGCCGGCACCATCAACTTGTGGGGCGCGGTGGAAGTCGTCGTCACCAAGCCCGCCGCCGAAAGCTCGCTGCAAAAAATCATCACGCTCATCCGCGAGGCGCAGCAGCGAAAAGCCCCGTCGCAGCAGTTCGCCGACAAGTTCAGCACCTATTACACTTACGGCGTGCTCGGCCTGTCGCTCGCGATGTTTTTTGTCTGGTGGCTCGTGCCTGCCTTTGCATCGTATCACGAGTTGCGCCTGTCATTTTATCGCACGATGACGCTGCTCGTCGTGTCGTCGCCGTGCGCGCTGGTGCTGTCTATTCCGTCGGCGGTCCTGGCGGCGATCGCGTGGAGCGCGCGGCACGGGATACTTTTTCGCGGCGGCGCGGCGGTGGAAAAACTTGCCGAGGTCAACATCGTCTGCCTCGACAAGACCGGCACGCTCACCACCGGCGAACTGCGCGTGGAGAAGGTGGAAAGTTTTCCGCCCGGACGCGAAAACGAAATCGCCACGCTGGCCTACTCGCTGGAAAAACTTTCCACGCATCCGCTTGCCCGCGCCATCACGCGGCACGGCAAGCAGCAGGGAATGACGGCGATTGAATTTCCAAAGTTTGAATCCGTCACCGGGCAGGGCTTGAAAGCCGTGCGCGACGGGAAGGAAATTTTCCTCGGCAAACGCGAATGGGTCGCGGAACGCCGGTCTCCGACCCGGCATGATGGTGGTGACAATTCTAAACGTGCCGGGTCGGAGACCGGCGTTCCAACCGCTGCCGGCACATCCGAGGTCTGGGTCGCGAACGGTGATTTACTCGGTCGCATCATCTTGCGCGACGACATCCGCCCGCAGTCCGCATCGGTCATTGAAGAACTGCGCCACGAAGGTTTGCGCAGCGTGGTTTTGACTGGCGACAACCAGGCCACCGGCGAACATCTCCGCACCGAATTAAAATTGGACGACGTGCGCGCCGGGTTGAAGCCGGAGGAAAAAGTCGCCGCCATCCGCGAATTGAGCGGGCAGGGCAAGCGCGTGGCGATGATCGGGGATGGCGTGAACGACGCACCCAGCCTCGCCGCCGCGCACATCGGCGTGGCGATGGGCGCGCGCGGTTCCGACGCCGCGCTCGAACAGGCCGACGTGGTGCTGATGCACGACCGGCTGGAAAATTTCCTCGCCGCCTTCCGCTTGAGCCAGCGCGCCCAACGCGTCATCAAACAAAATCTGTTCATCTCGCTCGGCACCGTCGTGGTGCTGGTCACATTTGCGCTGCTCGGAAAAATCCCTTTGACCATCGGCGTCGTCGGTCACGAAGGCAGCACGGTCATCGTGGTGATGAACAGTTTGCGGCTGCTGTTTGGCGGGAAAAATTCGGCGCGCAAGTGATTCAAGTTGGTTAGACGACCTCCCTCACCCCGGCCCGCTCCATGACCGCCGCCGAGAAGCTCTGCACCTTTTGTTGCATATGCAACAAAAGGTTGTCTTGATCCGTTCAGGAGTTCAACGCGCGAAATTTCAGTTCGGGGAATTCTCTCCTCAAAGGAGAGGGGGAAATCTGTGTCCGTCTTCTGGTCGTTGGATGGTCGTCCGGCCAATCCCGTCGCTGGTATTTCCGCAAAGACGGCGAACGCTTCTCCTTCTCCCCGGCTTGTCGCGCCGTAGCGCCGCGAAGGCGGAGGGAGAAGGCCGGAATGTGGGCGGACTCAAACACAATTCATTCGAAAAAAATCCGTGTCCATCCGTGTCCATCCGTGGTTAAAATTCTCCCCATGAAATCGGAATTTATGCGGGCGGCCATCCGGCTCTCCCTTTCAAAGATGCGGGCGAACTGCGGCGGACCGTTCGGTGCCGTGGTCGTGCGCAACGGCAAGGTGGTCGGGCGCGGCTGGAACCAGGTCACGTCCACGAACGACCCGACGGCGCACGCGGAAGTCACGGCCATCCGCGACGCGTGCCGGCGGCTGAAGACGTTCCAGCTCGACGACTGCGCGCTCTACACCAGTTGCGAGCCGTGCCCGATGTGCCTCTCGGCGATCTACTGGGCGCGGTTCAAAAAAGTGTATTACGCCAACACGCGCAAGGACGCCGCTAATATCCAGTTCGACGACGATTTGATCTACCGCGAAGTGGCGAAGCCGATTTCCAAACGCAGCATCCCCATGAAACAACTGCTGCGTCCGGAGGCGCTGGAAGTTTTTGCGGAATGGAAAACCAAGACGGACAAAATCCGTTATTAAAATTTGCAGTCAGCAGCGATTAGAACTTCACTCTTTCAGTTCCGGTCAAAGTTGGCGGAAGTTTGTCCTGACTCTGGAACTGGCGGCGCAGACGATGTAGCGGCAGACGTCTCGTCTGCCGTAGAGGGCTGGCGTCTCGCCGCCCGGAAAAAAATGCTGGAAAGGTTGAGCGATTCCGAAATTTCCCAGCATGGTTGGTTTGTGCGGGCGTTTTGTCCGCCGGGCGGGACGCCGCGGCTCTACGGCAGGCAAGATGCCCGCCGCCACGATTATGAAACAACTGCTGCGCCCGGAAGCGCTGGAAGTTTTTGTGGAATGGAAGACCAAGATGGATAAAATCCGTTACTGAAGTTTGGCCAGCAGCGATTGAACCTCGCGCTGCTTGAGGAATTCTCCCGGCGTCACGACGCGCACGTTCTCATAACTTTTCCGGTCAAAGTGGCCGCGTGTCGTGTTGACCGTGATGAGGTAGTCAGCCTGCACCGCCAGCGCGACTTCCAGAAAACGGTTGTCCGGTTCGTGTGCGATGGCGGTGGCGGTGACAAAAGGATAGCAGAGTTCGATGCGCGCCTGGATTTCTTCGAGGAACAACGGATGGCTCGCCAGCACACGGTGATATTCACCCAGCGTATCCGGGCTGCCTAAAATCTGAAACGTCTCGCGCTGGCAAAGTGCCCAGATGATCGCCGTCTTGTTTCCGGGATTGGGCAGCGTGGCGAGTTTCAGAACGCAGGTGTCAAGAATGACTCGCAAGGTAGGGGCTGGCTTGACGCAAGGCGTGTTGGCGCCGCTTGGTTTCCACAAAACGGACGGCTTCCGTCCCGCTCATGTGCCGGCCCTTGTTTTGCTTCCACGCGGCAGCCAGACCGGGCGAGAGCTTCAGCTTGATCAACTTTCCGCCGACGATGGCGCTGACATTCATGGCCGCAAGTAAACTGTGCGCAAACTTTCGACAAGCCCGGCGCCGTGAAATTTTTTATGAAAGAACAACTGCGCCCGGAAGTGCTGGAAGTTTTTGTGGAATGGAAAACCAAGACGGAAAAAATCAGATATCGAAGGGCGCTGGCAATTGAGTTTGATTAAACGCCAGCAATGACTATTGTTGCCGCATGGGTTACGCCGAAGCCAGCCATCGAAAAGTTGCCGCCGCCGCCGCGACCATGAGTTTAGGCGAGGCGGTTTCGCCCTATAAAGCCGAAGTGTGGCGGCATCTGACTCCGCGCGAACGGTTGCGCCGCAGTTGGGCGATGCGTTCGCGGATTCCCGACTTGAAGGCCGTGCATGATCGCAAACTTTTTCCAAAGCCTTGACCGGAACGGGGTCGAGCACCTGCTCATCAGCGGCCAGGCCACGGTGCTTTACGGCGCGGCAACTTTTTCCGAAGACATTGATCTCTGGATCAACCCGACGGAAGAAAATCGTGGCCGCCTCATGCTGGCGCTGCAAGAAAGCCAGGCGCGTTACTACAAGCTCACCCCGCCGATGACGGTTGAACAC
This sequence comes from Limisphaerales bacterium, assembly GCA_043749955.1. Classification (GTDB taxonomy): domain Bacteria; phylum Verrucomicrobiota; class Verrucomicrobiia; order Limisphaerales; family UBA11358; genus UBA11358. The sequence continues at coordinate 5,051 of JAYVCM010000172.1, forward strand.
CTTGAGCAAGGCCACGGTTTTCATTTCATCCTGCCGGGCGGTGCTGCGGGTGAAATCTATTTGGACGTGATGGGCAATCCGCCGCGCGTTGGTTCGTTCGCCGGTTCAGTCGCAACGGCGCGCAAGATGGAAACTGAATGGGGCGTGATTCACACCATCGGCATCAAGCCGCTCGTCGAATTGAAGAAAACGCAACGCCTTGAAGACTATCCCATCATCAGCAAGCTTGTGCTCGCATGGTTTGACCAGCCGGAATGCGCCGGAGTCGCCGCTGATTTTCTTTGGGCACTGCAAAATATTTTCACGCTGCCCGAACTGACGGTTTTCTTCACCGAACATCCCGCCGCCGTTGGTGTCGTTGCGGAACAGTTCAGTGTGGATGTTGGTGAGTTTGGCCGGCACTTGCTGGCCGGTGACGAGGTGGATGAATCCATTGAGCGGCGAGTCCGGGAATTCCTCCAAGGCCGGATTGCCGAGTTGCAGCGGGCAGACCGGCAGTATTGGCGTGACATTATCCGCCGGCTGAAAGAATTGCGCGGGGCTGGCGAACTGATGCCGGAAGGTGAAAAATGCTGACGACGATTTGATCTACCGCGGAGTGGCCAAACCGATTTCCAAACGCAGCATCCCCATGAAACATCTGCTGCGCCCGGCAGCGCCGGAAGTTTTTGCGGAATGGAAAACCAAGACGGACAAAATCCGTTACTGAAGTTTGCGGCTCCTTAATGCTTCAAGAGTGTGAGTAATGCAGCCGCTTCGACGGCAGCATTCTTATTAAATGTAAAATCTCCACCAATGACATTGTGGTGAACAATATTAACAAATTTCTGAAGAGCATTAAAATACTCCACATCTTCACCAGTGGGAAATGCTCCAAGTGCAGACCCCTCTAAAATTGCTTCAAGGTCATTATGTGAAAGAATTTTGCTTCTTGCTTTGCGGAGTTTATCGGCAAAAGCATTAAGCTGTGTTTGAAGTTCCGACAACTCGTGTTTCACTTCGTCATCCCATCCTCCGAACCTTACAATGTAATCAATCCCAAGATTGACTTGATTCTGTTGTAGCGCCGGATCATGCAGCTTGCAAATTTCATGCAATAAATGTTCTTGAGATGCTGTGTTAATCCGCTCAAGTCCTTCGCTTGCTAATGGTGACTTGATATTCAATTTCGTGAGACCTGTTGGAAATAAGGCGCAATGAGCACTCCTGGGCCTAACCCGTCTTGATGGACACCGTGGCGGTGGTGGGCTAAAAGAAAGTGCCCATGAATAAAAACTCACCGACTGAACCTTCCCTCGCCGTGGC
>JAYVCM010000173.1:0-2898 GCA_043749955.1 Limisphaerales bacterium
GAGGTTTAAAATCGTATCCATCATGCCGGGCATGGAATCGCGCGCGCCGGAGCGCACGGCGACCAGCAGCGGAAAACCTTTCGCGTCGCCGAACTTGTAGCCCATGATTTTTTCCATGTTGACCACGCCGGCTTCCATCTGCGCCTGCAGCACCTTCGGGTAGGTCTTCTTGTTCGCGTAAAAATAAGTGCAGACTTCGGTGGTGATGGTGAAGCCGGGCGGCACGGGCAGGCCGATGCGGGTCATCTCGGCGAGATTCGCGCCCTTGCCGCCGAGCAGCGGCTTCATCGAGCCGTCGCCGTCCGCCTTTTTGTTGCCCCAGGTGTAAACGTATTTGTTGGATTTGGATTTGGCCATAAATTCAGTTCGGTGCGGTCGGTTCTATTTTGTGAAACGGTGAAAAACGAAGTGCGAATTTAGCAAACGCACTTTCAGAGTCAATCCGCGAGTCGCCGGAAAATCGGGCAACTCTCAATTTCTTGGAGGACTGGATTCGTCATCTGCGAATCCCAAAGGGATTCCGGCGCAAAGCCCAGGGTCGCGAGGAACGAGCCACCCTGGGTATTCGGCGGGAGAACATCACAACCCCGACGGGGTTGCGGCGGCGATGGACGTTGCCGGGCCGGGCCGCAACCCCGTTGGGGTTGGGTTCCTGGGCGTGGCGTTCCCAAGGTAGCTCGTGCCTCGCAACCTTGGGCTGAAGGACACAATCCCTTTGGGATTGAGCCGCGAGGCCGTCGCTCAAAAAATGAGACCGGCCCGTGTGTGAGCCGGGCTTGCGTCAACCCGGACTTTACGGCTCATCCGGGCATGGTAATGTGAGAACCAATGAACCTCCCAACCACAGGCTGGACTTGGATTTTGTTGCTGCTGTGGTCGGCCAGCTTGCGCGCCGGCGCGGAGCCGAAATGGACCGTTCATGAATGGGGCACGTTCACGTCGCTGCAAGATGAGACCGGCGCAGCCATCGGCGGCATCAACACCGACGACGAGCCGGTGCCGCCGTTTGTTCACGAGCTGGCGAGTTTCATCCTCTTGCGCCCGACCGAAGTTCCCAACAACTTTTTCCAAGGCGCACCCAGTTGTCATCCCGACGTGACCATGCGGCTGGAAACGCCGGTGATTTATTTTCATCCGCCCGCAGCGGAAAAAACCATTCAGCGCGCGGATGTGCAGGTGAAATTTCGCGGCGGCTGGCTGACGGAATTTTACCCGGACGCCAGTCCCGACGCGCTCGAATTCAAGGACAACGGATTTCGGCCTGGCCCCACACGCTTGTCGCGATTTGGCCCGTTGCGCTCAAACACGGAAAGCAAATTGACGTGGAGCCATTTGAAAATCGGCGGCGACTGGGCTTTGACGAACACCACCGCGCACGTCTGGACTTCACCGCGCGCAGTCTCGGCGGCGTCCGTGCAAACGACCAATGGCGAAAGCGAGAAGTTTTTATTCTATCGCGGCGTCGCCCATATCAACGCACCGCTGAAAATTTCCCGCGACCCGAACACCGACGAGCTGGTGTTTCGCGGCCAGTTGGAAATGCCCGCCGCCAAACCGCTGGTCATTCCGGCGCTCTGGCTGGTGGACATTCAAGCGGGTGGAAAAATCGCGTTCCGCTCCCTGCCCGCCCTGACGCTTCAAGCCGATTCAAAAAAAATTCTGACGCGGACGGCGGCTTCCTTTCAGCCGAAGGATTTCAACCCGGGCAATCTGGAAAAATTAAAAACGGCGCTGCAGGAAGCGTTGATCAAGGAGGGGCTGTTCACTGATGAAGCGCAGGCGCTGCTGAACACCTGGGAACTGTCCTATTTCAAAAGCGCCGGCCTGCGCGTTTTTTTCATCGTGCCGCGCGCGTGGACGGATTTTTATCTGCCGCTGGAAATTTCACCGCCCGCCGACATCAACCGCGTGATGGTCGGGCGCATCGAACTGGTCACGCCGGAACAGCGGAAGAATTTGCAGGAAATCTCCCGCTTCGCGCCGGTGCAAATCGAACACGAAGTCGCACAACTCTTCACGAATTTCTACGGTAAAATCACTTTCAATTCTGTTTTTGGGGCCACCAACCGGCCGAGCCAGACGGAAGTGCAGCAGGTCAACAAAGACATGGCGCAGGTGAACGCCGGGCAAAAAACACTGGCGTCCTTCGTGGCCGTTCCCCAAACCTATCAAACTTATTTGAACTTGGGCCGGTTCAGAAATGCGCTGATCTTGGACGAGGCCCGACGGAACAGCTCGGCCGGGGTGACCAATTTCATTGCGACCTACGGGCTGCAAGCCTACCAGCCTTCGGAAACGCCCGCCGATCCGAAGCTATAAATCCAAAGGCGAACTAGCTAACCATGGAGTCCATGAAGGGCATGAAGAGAAACACTACATGAGCTTCATGGTTGATCATTTTTCTTTCGGTGTCCGGAGTTCGAGTTTTGCAATGCAGGCTTAGGTCACGGAACTGCGATGCGATAAAAACGGCTGGCCACGCCGCCGGGAATGGGATTGGTGAACGCGCAGTTGCCGGACAGATCGGATTTGTTCGTGCCGATGGGCGTCCATTGCGACGCGGTGAGAAAAAGGTTCGTCGAGGCATGCAGATAATTCGTCCGGTTCGCCCAGCCGCTCGTCGTGAAAATCAAATTCGTCCCGGATCTGACAATCGTCGGCGACGGCGCATCCGTCGGGCCAAATTCAAACGCGCCCAGATCCGGCGCGCCACCATAGAACGCAAAGCCCAGGTTCGTCCCCACGTTGAGGCAGTCGCTCGTGTTGGTCAGCCGCGCGAAATTGAGGTAGGGCAAATCACCGTTGGTCTGGCGCGGCGCGGTGAGAAGACTTTCATCGAGGCTCACAAAATCATTTGACGCAACGGTCACGGGCAAGGTGAAGTAATTGAAGGTCACG
>JAYVCM010000174.1:0-2642 GCA_043749955.1 Limisphaerales bacterium
AAGAAACCAAACGCGAATTTTTTCAGACCCAACTCGACGAGTTGGAAAGCGCGATCAAAGAACGCAAAGAGGACAGCGGCAGTCGGCGCACGGTAAAACAATTGGAAGCCGCCAAGAAAAAACTGGAAACGAAATTGCAACTGCTTGTTGCCGACGACAAAATGGACAACACACTCACCTTTGAGGAGCTTGGCATTGACCGGCTGTTTGTGGACGAGGCGCACTTTTTCAAAAACCTTTTCTACGTCTCGAAAATGACGCGCATCGCGGGCTTGCCGCAAACGTCATCGGAACGCGCCTTCGATATGTTTTTGAAGGTTCAATATATCCAGAAGGTCAACGGCGGCGGCGGAGTTGTTTTTGCGACGGGAACGCCGATTGCCAACAGCGTGGCAGAAATGTTCACGATGCAGCGGTATCTGCAAATGGGAACGCTCAACAAGCAAAAGCTGCATCACTTCGATTCTTGGGCGGCGACGTTCGGCGAGCCGGTGACGGCAATGGAACTTGCACCGGACGGAGCGGGCTACCGGCTGAACACCCGCTTCGCGCGTTTCATCAATGTGCCGGAGTTGATGCAGATGTTTTGTCAGGTCGCGGACATCCAGACCGCCGACACGTTGAAATTGCCCATCCCTGAAATGCAGACCGGTAAGCCGATGATTGTCCGCTCGCCGTCCACGCCAGAGCTGAAAGAGATTGTGAAGGGACTGGTTCAGCGCGCCGAGGCGATCCGCAGCGGGCGAGTTCCGCCCCAAGAAGATAATATGCTCAAAATCACTTCCGAGGGACGGAAGGCGGCTTTGGATTTGCGCGTGTTGAATCCACGCGCGAAAGACCAGCCAGAAAGCAAAATCAATCTGGCAGCAGACAGGATTTTTGAAGTCTGGAAGGAAACACACGAAAACAGATGCGCCCAAATGGTGTTTTGCGACTTGTCCACGCCTTCAAAACTTCGCCGACAGTTTTCCGCCTATGAAGACTTGAGGACAAAGCTCGTTGAGCGTGGCATTCCTCCCGAACAAATCGCCTTCATGCAGGACTTCGATAGCGACGTGCAAAAACACATTTTGTTCAAGGACGTGCGTTCGGGAAAAATCCGCATCCTCATGGGCAGCACAATGAAAATGGGCGCGGGGACAAATGTTCAGGAACGTCTTGTTGCTTTGCATCATCTTGATGCCCCGTGGCGTCCCGCCGATGTGGAGCAGCGCGAAGGCAGAATTTTACGACAGGGCAACCTCAACAAGATGGTGCAGGTTTATCGCTACGTCACCGAAGGCAGTTTCGATGCGTATATGTGGCAGACGTTGGAGACGAAGGCCAAATTCATCCATCAGGTAATGACCGGCGACACGCACATCCGGCACTTGGAAGACATTGATTCGCGGGCGCTGACGTATGCCGAGGTTAAAGCCATCGCGTCAGGAAATCCGCTCGTGATTGAAAAAGCGTCAGTGGACGCGGAAGTCACGCGGTTGTCGCGGCTACGCTCGCAGCACGCGGAAACGGAATATCGCATCCGCTCCGACATCCGGCGGTTCAAGGAGGCCATCCCGATGTTGAACGAGCGGATTGAAAATCTGAAACTCGATATGGCGCAACGCACCGATACGCGCGGCGATGCTTTTCAAATCGTTCTCGAAAAGTCGGTCGTCAAAGACCGCGCCATTGCCGGTGAATTGTTGAGCCGCATCACCCGCCGCGTCGCCAATGCCAACAACCAGTTCGAGATTGGCGCATTTGGAGGCTTCCAGCTTTTCGCCCGCGCATCCCTGTGGGGAAAGGTCGAACTCGTCTTGAATGGCAAAAATCACTACGCCTTGAATGTTGCCGAAACGCCCTTGGGCATGATTCGCTCTCTCGAATACTTGGTGCAAAACTTGGAGGAACGAGTGACGCACAATCAGCGCGATCTCGCTGACTCGGAAAAAAAGTGCCGCGAGTTGGAAACCAAGCTCGGCCAGCCCTTCGAGCATGAATCCAAATTGCAATCGCTCGCCCAACGGCAGCAGCAGTTGGAGGACGCCTTGGACATCACCAAAAATCAGGCGGCCAATTCTCTTTCGACCGAGGAAGCGGGGCAGACAGAGGAAGCAGAGACCGAGGCCGTTCAAAAAACTGTCCGGCAATCAGACGCCAAAACTACGACGGTAAAAACCGCCGCTAAAATGCGTGTGGCTGTGGCGCATTAAATTTTGCCAGCCGCGCAGAAGACATTTCAACCCTGCGATTGGTTTAAGGAGCAAAACTTTGAAGGTCGCGCGGCGGGGAGGTCACTGATTGCCGAAGGGAAAAAGCCGGGCGAGACGGCAAATGTTCATGTATGAGAACAAACGATTGGAGAGAAACGGACTTGAAACCATCGGTGCGATGATCTCGGATGTCGAATAACCTTCCAGCCGATATGTAAGCTCATGTCGTTGTGCTCGGCACAACAATTTCCTGCACGACCTGTGTTTCAACTTCAATATTCACAGCTGCGACTGCCGAATAAATTGGAATTTAAATATCTTCGGCTTCGATGGAAACAATTAGGCAATACTTTGCGCCACCACCGTATTCTCGATGATCCCAACCTTTGTGAGCACGAACTGCGATGAAAAATTCTTCAGGCAACTCATGCGCTTGAACGGTAGCCC
>JAYVCM010000175.1:0-11242 GCA_043749955.1 Limisphaerales bacterium
GTTCAGCGCCCCGCCCGCCGCCACCAGCAGCGCCCCGTCGCTATATCCGTTGGCCCAGCTCACCACCGCGTTGCTCGCCACCGTCAAACTCGCTCCCGCAGCCACATTCCCGTTGTTCCAGTTCAACAACGAACCGGCCAGCGCCGTCAACGAACTGCCCGAATTGATCGTTCCGCCATTCCAATTCAAAACCACATTGGAGGACAGCGTCAGCGTCGCCCCGCCGCTCAACGTGATCGGCCCGTTGAAATTCTGATACAGCGTGTTGCTGCCGCTCCAATTAAAATTCAACGACCCCGTCTGCTGGTCAATCACCCCCGTCGTCGTGAACGGCCAGCCGATGGTCGTCGTCCCCGTCCCCCCGCTCTTCCGAAACGTCCCCGCGTTGATGAACAACGGTGAGGAACTCGCGATGCCCATCGTATTGTCTGATTGCGCATCCCACAGGCCCGCGTTGTAAAACACCGTCCCGGCATAACCGTAGATCCCGCCCCCCGACCACGTCACCGTCCCGTAATTCGTCAACGAGCCGCTGAAATAATAATTCACCGAGCTGTTCGTGATGTTCAGCGCCCCGCCCGCCGCCACCAGCAGCGCGCCGTCCGACGAGCCGTTCGCCCAGCTCACCACCGCATTGCTCGCCACCGTCAGACTCGCGCCCGCACCCACCGTGCCGTTGTTCCAGTTCAACAATGCGTTGGAGGACACCGTCAACGTCACCCCGGAACCCAGCGTGCCGCTGTTCCAGTTCAACACGGCCGCCGCCGGCACGGTGAGCGAGCCGGACAGACTTATGGCCAGGTTGGCAGTGTCGGACGGCCCGGGCACCTGGTTTGGATTCCAGTTCGCGGCGACGTTCCAGTCGCCGCCGGCGGCATTGGTCCAAGTGATGGTGTCCGCATGGCCGAGAACCAGCGCGGCCAGAAAAAGAATTAAAACGGAAAACGGTTTGAAGCCAGCCGCAAGAATTTTGTTTTTCATATACGCAAGGCTCTTCCCCCCTCCTCTGAATTTTTCCCTTAAATGTTTCTGCGCATGAATGGGGAAAGCGCCTGAATAAGTTTTTACTCCGATTCCATCCGCGTTCAACACTTATTTTTCAAAAAAGTCGGAACTATTGCACGCCCCCGTTGCCACACCGCCTTAAACCTTCAAATCTGCCAGCGCGGGGTCGTGGGCGTGGGCAATCTTCCGCATTTTCCGGATCGCAGCGCCCATGTTGCGCTGGCGGAACAGGGCGGTTCCCGCCACGAAGGTGTCCGCGCCAGCGTGCGCGCATTCGGCTACGGTGACATGGTTGATGCCGCCGTCCACTTCCAGCCGGTGTTTTAATTTTTTCGCGCGCCGCCACGCGTCGGCCTGCTGGATTTTCGGCAGACATTCGTGGATGAAACTTTGTCCGCCGAAACCGGGATTGACGGTCATCACCAGGAGCAGGTCAATCTTGTCGAGGAACGGCAGCACCTCGCCGATGGCCGTGGGCGGGTTGATGGCGAGGCCGACTTTTTTGCCGAGCGAACGGATTTTCCACAGCAGCGGCGCGACGCGGTCGCCGAGTTCGACGTGGACGATGATCTGGTCCGCGCCGGCCTGGACGAACGGCTCCAGCAAAATCTCCGGCTTGCTGCACATGAGATGCACGTCGAAAAAAAGTTTTTTGGCGTGCGGCCGGACGGCGGCGACGACTTCGGGGCCGAAGGAAATGTTGGGGACGAAGTGGCCGTCCATGATGTCGAGGTGCAGCCAGTCGGCGCCGGCGCGGGCGGCGCGCGCGGCCTCCATTCCAAATCGGGCGTGGTCGGACGCGAGCAGCGAGGGCGCAATAATCATGGGCGGGAGGATAGAGGATAGAGGATGGCGGATGGAAGATGGAAAATCACGACGCGCTTTTCACCATTTCCCATCCTCCATCCTCCATCTTCGCGTTTCAATTTGCCCGGGCGTCGAGGCAGCGGCGGACGATGCGGGCGAGCGAGTTCGGCAGATAGGGCTTCTGCAAATAATTCAAGCCGGGGTCGAGCTTGAAATCTTTGCCGAGAGCTTCCGCGCCGTAGCCGGTGGAGAAGATGACTTTTTGACCGGGCTTTTCGATCCAGAGTTTTTCGGCGAGTTCGCGCCCGTTCATGCCGCCGGGCATGATGACGTCGGTGAAGACGAGGTCAATCTGGCTTTTATATTCGCCCCAGATCTGGAGGGCGTTGTGGGCGTCCACGGCCTGGAAGACGCGGTAGCCGTGGCGGTTCAACGTGCGCGTGACAATGTCGCGGAGATCGCGCTCGTCCTCGACGACCAGCACGGTTTCGTCGCCGCCGAGCGAGCGGAACTGGGTCTCGGTTTCCTCGGGCGTGGGAATTTTCGCGGCCGTGGCGGGCAGATAAATGTGGAAGGTGGTGCCTTGATTGACGGCGCTCTCGACTTCGATCCAGCCTTTGTGCTGTTTGACGATGCCATAGACGGTGGCGAGGCCGAGGCCGGTGCCTTTGCCGAGTTCTTTCGTCGTAAAAAAAGGTTCGAAGATGCGGGTGAGGTTTTCGGGCGGGATGCCGGAGCCGGTGTCGGTGTGGCTCAAGCACACATACCGGCCCGGCGTGGCCTCGATGGATTTGCGGAGATGCGACGCGTCCACGTCGCAATGGGACAGGCGGAGGGACAGTCGTCCGCCCCGCGGCATGGCGTCGCGGGAATTCACCGCCAGGTTCAACAAAATCTGTTCGAGCATCGTGGGATCAGCCTCGATGACCGTCGGTTCGCCGCTGAAATCCAGTTCCAACGCGATGTCCTCGCCGAGCAGCCGCGCCAGCATCTCCTTCATGCCGCCGACCACGCGGTTGAGGTCGAGCGGACGCGGGTTGACGATCTGCTTGCGGCCAAACGCGAGCAACTGCCGCGTGAGACCGGCGGCGCGCTCGGCGGCCTGCTTGATCTGGTTCGCCGAGGCCAGCGCCTTGGAATCCAGCGCCGCCCCCATCGTGAGCAGCGTCGCGTGACCGAGGACGATGGTGAGGATGTTGTTGAAATCGTGGGCGACGCCGCCGGCGAGCTGGCCGATGGCCTCCATTTTTTGCGACTGGCGCAATTGGTCCTCCAGCCGTTTCTGCATCGTGACATCACGGAACAGGCTCAAGAGCAGGCGCGGCTTGCCGCCGGAGTGGACGTAGGAATCGGTGACCTCCAAAACCACCTGACGACCGTCGTGCAGGACGATCTGGGCCTCGGCTTTTTCCCGGATCCGGCCGGCCTGGAAATTTTCCCGGTAGTTCCGCATCACCTTTTCCAAGTCCGCCTTGGACTCATAAATCACGGTGAAAGGCCGGCCTTCCAGTTGTTCCTGCGCCAGCCCGACCAGCCGGCAAAACGCGCTGTTCATCGCGACGAGGCTCCCGTTCTCATCGGTGAGCCGCATGCCGTCCACGGAATTTTCCCAGACGGAACGGAACAAGGTTTCCGAACCGCGCAACGCCATTTCCGCCGCGTGCCGCTCGGTGACATCGCGGACGTGAAACAGCAGCGCCGGCCGGGCCTCAAACTCCACGCGGACGACGCGGATTTCCACCGGCACCAGCCGCCCGTCGGCGCACAAACTTTCACTCTCCAGCCGGGACAGCTCCCCGCTCGCGAGCTTGTGAAAATCGGCGAGCGCCGCCGCCCGGTATCCGGGCGGAACCAGTTCCTGGATGGAATTTTTGCCGAGCAGTTGTTCGCGGGAAATTCCGTGCAGCGTGCAGGCCGTGGCATTCGCGTCCAGGATGTTGCCCTGCAGGTCCTCGACGAAGATCGCGTCCGGCGAATTTTCAAACAGCTCGCGGAAGCGTTGCTGGCTGTGGCGCAGTTTTTCCTCGGAACGCGCCCGTTGCAACGCGCCGCCGCACTGGTCGGCCAGCGTCTGCAACGTCGCCAGGTCGCTCTCCGAATAGCTATGCGGGCGCTGGCTCTGGATGAACAGCACGCCGATGACCTGTTCGCCCTTGCGGATCGGCGCGATCATCGTCGTCCCGGACTTTTCGCCGGTCTCCGCGGCGGACACCAGCTCCGCACCGCGCGCGATGACCCGTTGCACCAGCGTGTTCGCGTGCTTGGGTTGCGGCGACGCGGGAAGCTCCACGCGCCGGCCTTCCACCGTCGTGATCGCCAGCAGTGAAACCACCTCGTCCTTCGCCAGCGAATACAGATCGAGTGCAAAATCATCCCAGTGGAACAATTCATCCGCCGCCTCGCAGATGAAACGCGCCGCCGCCGCCGCCGTCGTCACCGCGCTCAACTGGTGGCTCAACTTGCTGAACTGCGAACTGTGCTGCGCCGCCCGGCGGCGGGCCGTCACGTCCGTCGCCAGCGTCAGCGCCGCCAGCCGTCCATGAAACGCCAGCGGCGACCAGACCACCTCCATCTCCATCGTGCCGCCGTCCTTGCGCCGGTGCCGCCACGTCAGCCCGTTCAAGCCCGCGTCCAGTTCCTCCGCCGGGAGCGGCCGGATGGTTTCCTCCGCGCGCAAATCCGTCAGCGTCTTCCCCAGAAATTCATCCCGCGAATAACCGTAGCGCCGCACCGCCGCCTCGTTCACCTCCAGGATTTTCTGGTTCTCCAGGTCAAAGACCCACATCGGATGCGGATTGCCCTGGAACAGCAGCCGGTATTGTTTTTCGCTCCGGCGCAGTTCCGCCTCCGCCGTCTGGCGCAGTTCCCGTTCTGCCGCCTCCGCCACCGCGCGGCGCACGGCGGAAGGCAGACGATCCCGGTTGTGTTTGAAAACGTAATCCGTGACCCCCGCCTTGAGGCTTTCAATGGCCGCCTGCTCACCGAGGTTGCCGGAGATGAGAATAAACGGCAGCAGCGGAAATGATTCGCGCACCACCTTCAGCGCGTCCAGCCCGGTGAAGTCCGGCAGGCGATAATCCGAGATGACCACGTCCCATTCTTTTTCCGGGAACGCCCGGAGGAAATCCGCGCGGCTGGTGACGAGATGGATTTCCGCCGACAGCCCGTCGTGAACCAACAGGTCACGCACCAACAGGGCGTCCGCCGGGTTGTCTTCCAGATGCAGGATGCGGAGACTTGGGTTCATTCGAATAAATATTTCAGTAAAATCAGCAATTCCCACGCCGGGCCGGCCGCAGCGCGATAAAAGAACCGCCCCGCGCCGATCGGCAGAGAATGCAAGGGATTAAAGACGGTTCCCGCCGGTGCCAGTCCATTTCTACCGAGTCACCGGTCAGGATTTGGACAGCCGCGAAGTTTTTAGACGTTGACAATTGGCGGCTGTTGGCTAGATTCGCCGCCCTTTTACGCAATAAGAATATAATTTATGCCGAATACGAAGTCAGCCGAACGCCGGATGCGCAACAGCGAACGCAAGCACCTGCACAACCGCAGCATCTCCTCCAACCTCCGCCGCGTGGAAAAAGAATTCCGCGCCGTCATCGCCGCCGGTAAAAAAGACGAAGCCGCCAAGCTGCTCCCCGGCGTCCACTCTGTTTACGACAAGGCCGTCAAGTCCGGCGTCGTCAAGCGCCCCACCGCCAACCGCAAGAAATCCCGGCTCGCCCTCGCGCTGGCCGCCAAGAAGTAATTTCTGATCTCCCAACAAAAAGCCGGAGCATCCCGCTCCGGCTTTTTTTTGTTTGAGAAATTCACCCGCTGGCTATCGGGAAATTGCCGGGGCATTCGCCTGCCAGAACGAAAACACTTCCTTCCACCAGCTCGCAGGCTGCCCGGCCACGTCGTTGTGATGCGCGCCGGCGAAAACCTGCAACTCTTTTGGGCCGCGATAACCGTCGGCCAGTCGCCTGCCCGAAGCGGGGCCGATGATTTCATCGGCGCCTGCCACGACAAACTTCACAGGGCCGTGGTAGGGCTGCAAACATTCCGCCGGATTGAAACGGTCGAGCAGGAAAAAGTAAGCGGGCAGAAACCACATCTGCCGCTGCGCCACCGCCGCCAGGTTGTGGTAAGGCACAAACAACGCCAGCCCCGCGACGGCCTGCGGATGCCGCTTGGCCAGCTCGCACGCCACGCCCGCGCCAATGGATTCGCTCACCACATATTTTGGCAGGCTGGCGGGCATTAGTTGAAACGCTTCCTCTGCCGCCGCGACAAAACTTTTTTTGGCCGGCGAACCTTCCCGCGCCCCGTAGCCGGGATATTCCATAACAAAAACCTCCACCGAGGCCGCGTCGTGAACCGGCTGCGCCAGATAATCGCGGTCCAGCGCACAACCGGCGTTGCCATGGATGATCAGCACGCTGCCCGTCGCCGAGCCGCGCGCGGGAATTTTCCAGCCGATGATCTGGCCGGACGGATTTTTCCACGGCGCAAAGCCATGTTCCGTCGCCGCGGACTCGATGACGTCCGCCGGAATTTTGGTGGGAAAATAAATCAGGCGGCGCTGAAAAATCAGCGCAGCCAGGACGATAAGCAGATAAACGATGAGGAGCAGTTGCAACACACGCAAAAACGTCCGCCCAAATCCAGACTTCGGTTTTGGCAGCGGTCCGTTCATAAATCGAGATTACAAATGATTTATCACGGATCGAGAATGCACTCCACTGAAAACCGGCTGATCAAATTGTTTAAGAACGCCGGTTGTGCTACCATTTTTTCACTTATGAATGGCTGGAGCGCCAGATCACCCGCGGCAACCACGGTTCCGCGCCTGGCCTTATTTTCCTTTATTTTCATCATCCTCTTCACCGGCCAGTTTCGCCTGCCGGCACAAACGAGGGTGAACGACATTTTCGGGCGCTCGCTGAATCAGCACGGCATCACGCTGGTGGACTGGGACGGCTACCTGGCCAATCCGCTCGTCAAAATTTATTTGCTGCCGCCGACCAACGCCGTGCTCCCCGGTGCGGCCACGCTCACCGCCAACGGCGCGCGGCTTTACTTTGACACGCCGGGCACCGTGAGCAGCAACGGCCCCGGCAAAACCATTTCGCTCACAAGCGCGACCAACGGCGTCCCGGTGCGCCTCGCCTGCTTCCCCGACCGCGACAGTGTTGACGAAGATTACACGCTCACGCTGGTGTTCACCGGCGCGAACAGCGTGAAACAGACGAACACCGTGCCGGTTCACGTCATTGACCAGGACTTGCAACGCACGAACGCTTTCGTCGTCACCGTGAATTTCGACCGCGACAAAACCGGCGTGTTCACCAACGTCACCCGGCGCGCCCTGACCACGCAGGTGGCGAACGACTGGACTTATTTTTTCACGGGCATGAATCTTGACGCGGTTTCCGCCGGCGCGGAGCAGACCTATATCTGGTCGAACAATTTCAACGGCGGCTATTACTTCACCAGCACGAACAATTACACCGGCTATCTCCTCTACGCTTACGGCACGACAAACACCGACCATCGGTCCGGCGGCGAAGCCAGCTTCTACGGCGGGGCGCAGACGAGCGGTGGCGTGCCACTCACCTTGCATCGTTCGGGCGGATTCGAGTCCGAGATTTACGGCAACTACAACACCCTCACCTGGCTGTTCCTCACCAACGGCAGCGACTGGCTCGCCACCGGCAACCTCGGCAACGAGACCAACGATTTCTTTTCCATCGCGCATCATGAAATCGGCCACGCGCTCATTTTCAATGTCGGACATCCCGGCTTCAACTTCGCCAAAACCAACGGTGGTTTCAAAAGCGCCGCCGTCACGAACTACTACGGCGCACCGGTGCCGATTGATGCGTTTGATCACCTCGACGGCGTGATTGATCCCGAGAGCGGCCAGGGCGCGTTCGGCTACGAATATTACGGCAGCATCCCGCGCAAACGCTGGATCATCACCAAGCTGGATCTCCTCTGCGCGCAGGAAGCAGGCTATGTGCTGCGGGCCTCGTCGGCCTTCGCTCCGCTCACCTTCCTCACCAATGCGCTTCTTTCGGCAACGAACACGCTGCCGTATGCCGCCGCGTTCATCGCGACCGGCGGAATTCCATTATTTGAGTGGGACATCACTGCCGGCGCTCTGCCGCCCGGCCTGACGCTGGATCCGTTCACCGGCGCGCTCACGGGAACGCCGGCAACCACTGGCGTCTTCAATTTCACCGTGCGCGTGCGCGACTACCACGAAACCGGAGCGGGCCTCACGCAAAACCTTTCGTTGAATGTCGCCGCGCCACCGCCCATACAACTCGCGATCTCCATCACGAATAATCAGACGCGGGTTTTCCTCTCCGGCACAACGGGTCAAAAACAAGTCGTTCAAGTGTCCAGCAACCTGTTCAACTGGACGCCCCTTGCGACGAACAGTTCCGGCACCAACCTTTTCCAATTCGCCGAAAGTAATCCGCTGCAATTTCCCCAACGCTTTTATCGGGCCGTAGTCGCCCCGTAAATGTCCACCCAGCCATCGAGCTGGAAAAGTTGAGCTGCGTCGGGCAGAAGTAAGCTGGCAGATCAATGATTCAATGGCATCGTCCGGAATCGTGGCGGGCAAATAAATCGGGCGGCACGGAAAAAATCAGCACCGCCAGAACGAAAAGCAGAAAAAAATGACGAGCAGTTGCAACCCACTACACCCCCGCCGCCAAAATCCAGCTTTCGGTTTTGGCGGCGAGCCGTTCACTTGACTCAAGCCAGCCCTAGTTCCTTCTTCGCCTTCGCCCAAGGAATCGGCGGCTTTGAACCGTTACGTTCAATCGCCTGATTAAGTTCGCGCAACGGGCGCAGACTGAAAATTCCAGGCGAATTCCGCCGGCCAGTTTTACCGGGAGTTTTTTGCGACATATCGCTGGGCGGCTTCATGCAAAGACATGGTGGGGGCATCCGCTTCCTCCGACTTGGCCGCGCGCAAATCCTGAAGGTCTTCGTAGTCGAGCAAAAGCTCTCGCACGGCCTGAAACTCCGCGTAAGGCAGCACGGCGAACTCGGGCTGGCCGTTCTTTTCCAAAATTTCTGGATGCAGTTCAATCATGATTCTGGTCAGCGATACGCATCACGCCGATTGCGGACACGATACACGGTGATTTGATTTCCCGCCAATTCAAAAAGCACCCGGAAGTCGCCGACGCGCAGGCGGTATTCCGGCGTGAAGTTCGTCAGGCGTTTTACATCGCCCTCCAAATCATTTTCCATCCGTCTGATCCGTTCAACAATCCGCTGCGATTCCTGCGGCGGCAACGCGTCTAAATCTTTAATCGCTTTGGGCTTGAACTCGATTTTATAGTTCATACTCCGAAGCGAGAATCAAAGGTTTGGTTCAATCTTTCTGTCACCCGGAGCGGGCGTTGGCGGCGGCATTGCTGGTTTCACTTTCACTTCCAAATACAAATCGCGCAGTTGCTTTGGCGAAACATGACTGGGCGAATCCGTCATCAAGCAAGTTCCCTTCGCGGTCTTCGGAAACGCGATGACGTCGCGGATGCTTGGCGTGCCGCAAAGAATCGCAATGAGCCGGTCGAAGCCAAGCGCGATGCCGCCGTGCGGGGGCGCACCGTATTTGAAGGCGTCCAGCATATAGCCGAAGCGCAGTTTTGTTTCCTCCGGTGGAATGGCGAGCAGTTCCTCAAAAATGGTTTTCTGCACGTCGGGTTGATGTATCCGGATTGAGCCGCCACCGAGTTCCACGCCGTTCACCACGATGTCGTAATGCTGGCCGCGAACTTTCTTGGGATCCGTTTTCAAAAACGGGATGTCGTCGGCCACGGGCGCGGTGAACGGATGATGGCTGGAATACCAGCGGTTCTGTTCACGGTCGAAACCGAGCAGCGGAAATTCGATGACCCAGAGAAAGTTGAACTGCTTCGGGTCAATCACCAGCTTGCCCTGCGTCTTCAAAACGTCGGCGCAATAGAGGCGGATCTTGCCGAGGATTTCGCACGCGTTCAGCCATTGGTCGGCGGCGAACAAAATCAAATCGCCTTCCTGAATCGCAAGCTTCGTGGTGAGCGCGGCTTTTTCCGCGTCGCTGAAAAATTTCACGATGGGTGATTTCCATTCGCCGCCTTCAACCTTGATGAACGCGAGACCTTTCGCGCCAAAACTTTTGGCGTATTCCGTCATCGTCTCAATCTGGCCCTGCGTCGCGCCGGCCATGCCTTTCGCATTAAGCGCTTTCACCACGCCGCCATTGGCGATCGCGCCGCTGAACACTTTGAACGTGCTCGCGCGAAAATCTTCCGTGAAGTCCACCAGCTCCATGCCGAAGCGCGTGTCGGGCTTGTCAATGCCGTAGCGGTTCAGCGCTTCTTCAAACGTGATGCGCTTGAACGGCGTCGGCACATCCATGTTCAACGCGGTTTTCCAAACGCGCTTGAGCAGGCCCTCGATGAGCGCGTAAATGTCTTCGCGGTCAATGAAGCTCATCTCGATGTCCACCTGCGTGAACTCCGGCTGGCGGTCGGCGCGCAGATCCTCGTCGCGATAGCAGCGCGCGAGCTGGAAATATTTTTCCACGCCCGCGACCATCAGGATTTGTTTGAACTGCTGCGGCGACTGCGGCAGCGCGTAAAACGTTCCCGGCTCGCGGCGGTTCGGCACCAGAAATTCCCGCGCACCTTCGGGCGTGGACTTGAACAGCGTAGGCGTCTCGACTTCCAAAAATCCCTGCTCGTCCATGTAGCTGCGCGCGGCGATGGCGACTTTGGAACGCACTTTCAAATTGCGCAGCATTTCGGGACGGCGCAGATCGAGGTAGCGGTATTGCAGGCGCAATTCCTCGTGGACCTTGCTGGCGATTTCCGGGTCGTCCACGGGGAACGGCAGGACTTCCGCCATGTTCAACACTTCAAGCGCCGCGACGCCGATCTCGATTTCGCCGGTGGGAATTTTTGCGTTGTTCGTGCCGTCGGGACGATGGCGCACTTTGCCGGTGAGGCTCACGACACATTCGCTGCGGAGCGCGGCGGCCTGCGTGAACAGTTCCGGCGTCAGATCGGACGGATCGAAAACGGTTTGCGTGCGGCCTTCGCGGTCGCGGATGTCAATGAAGATGAGGCCGCCGAGGTCGCGGCGGGAGTGAACCCAGCCGGAGAGCGTGACGGTCTGCCCGATGTGTGCCGGGCGCAGTTCGTTGCAATGATGTGTGCGTTTCATGTAAAAAATTGGTAGGGCTGCGTTGCCGCGCAGCCCAAAATTACGGCGGCGCGGCAGCGCCGCCCTACCCGTAAAAATGGAACGCCGATTGTGGCTGCGAAACGGGCGGAATTCAAAATAAAAGTAAAGGCGATGGCGAAGCGGTTGAGTCCCGTATAATTGAGTGACACGATTTTGGCGCGGGCGGAGCGCGGCGTTCACGCCGCTTCAATGC
>JAYVCM010000176.1:0-3240 GCA_043749955.1 Limisphaerales bacterium
GCCGCCGGATTTTTTTCCGCCTCGCGGACGAGGACGATGGTGGACTCCAGTTCGTCGTGCAGTTTTTGCAAGCCGGCGTCCTGCGAAATCGTCCAGCGCAGCAGCTTGGCCTCGTCGGCGGGCAGTTCGCCGAGCAGCAGCGCAGTGATGCGCGCCTCGATTTCGTCGCGTGATGGGTGGTCCGGGTTCATGGTGTTAGTGGGGGCAACATCGAACATTCAACATTCAACGCCGAACATTCAACGGACCGCACCCGCCGCACGCACTTCAGCGTTGGGTCCCGCTTTGCGGGATTGAATGTTGAATGTTTTCCTCTCTGTTTCATGGCACAACTCCCGTCTTCGCCAGTTCGGTGGCGATGGTTTTCAGCGCGTGATGCAAAATAAAACCGACGTTGCCCGTGGTCAGCCCCGTCCGCGCGGCGATGTCCTTGTAGGAAAGTTCGTCGTTGAATTTCAGCTTCACCAGTTCGCGGCTGCGTTCGTCCAGCGCCGCGAGGCTCAAGCGCACCTGGCCGATGCCCTCGAGCCGGATGATTTGTTCGTCGGGAAGCAGGGCGGTGTCGGCGGTGTCGGTCGTGGAGGAATTTTCATCTTCGGAAAACTTTTCGAGCGAAACGGTTTTGCCCGCCGCGCGCCGCTGGTTGAGCGCGAGATTGTGAACGGTGCGATAAAGCCACGCGCGCGGTTTCTCGACGGATTCAAATTGTTCGTGCAGTTTCATGAACGCATCTTGAACGACGTCCTCGGCCTGCGCGCGTTCGCCGGTGTAGCGGAGCGCATAACCCAACAACGGCCCCTCCAGAGCTGCGAACAGCTCTTCGATCGTTTCGCATCCGGGCGATTCGGCGCTGGCTTCGTCTGGTCGCATCACGGCCATGGTTGGCAAATCTTCGCAATCACGCTGGCATCATCCGTCATTCCGTTCCCAAAGGACATCGTGTTCACAAGCTACGACACGCGGCCGGGCGGTTTATTAGAAGAAAGTTTGGAGCCCGCGCGCTCCGTCGTCGCCATGCCAATCGGAAACAGCGAAGCACTGGGAGGCATTTTCAAATTGGACGGGCGCCATCAACATCGCGAAGCGTCTGGACTGCGGCGGCTTCAGCCCCGCTTTTTGGTGCGCACCGGGAAGGTTGAATGTTCGCAGGATTTCGCCCGCACGAAGGCGTCGCTAAAGCGGACGCAGTCCAGACGCTTCGCGAGCATCGGGCATTTTCGTCGGCAATCCGTTTTTGAAACTGCGCCTGAAAATCAAAAATAAATCTTCGCCGCGCAGATCGCCTCGGCCACCGCGGCTGGCACCAGATTTTCAATCGTCAATCCCGCCTTCACCCGTGCGCGAATTTGCGAGGAGGACACGCCAAATTGAAAACCTTTGAGCGTTCGTCCGCGAAATGGCGGCGGGAAAACTGCGGTCGCGCCGCCGGGCCGGGGCCGCGGCACGGCGACGAACTCCGCGAGCGTCGCGAGTTCGGCGGCGTCGCGCCACTCGTTCAGCTTTGCCGCGTTGTCCGCGCCGATGAGATAAAACAACTGCGCGCCGGGAAATTTTATGGAGTAGTCGCGCAGCGTGTCAACCGTGTAGGAAGTGCCGCCGCGCCGGATTTCCTGCTCGTCCACTTCGCAGTTGGTTTTGCCGGCGAGCGCGAGGCGGAGCAGTTGCAAGCGAACCGCGTCCGGCGCGGGTTTGTTTTCCGGCTTGAACGGCGACTGTTCCGCCGGCACAAAAAACAACCGGTCCAGGCCGAGTTCCTCCACCGCCGCCTGCGCCACGAGCAGATGGCCGAGGTGGACCGGATCGAACGAACCGCCATAGATTCCGAGTTTCATCGGTGGTTAATCATTTCAGCCAGCCAGCCGGAATTCAACGCAAAGACGCAAAGGCGCGAAGACGCAAAAATCCATCCGATTGATGGATGAGTGGATTATTGGATGAATGTCAGACGTTCTTCTCAACAATCCAGCTATCCACCAATCCACCAATCCATTGCAGCATCCTTGCGTCTTTGCGTTAAAAATCTTCGGCATGGTTTCGGTCAAAGTTGCGCGCCTATTTCAGCAGGAAAATAAAAATTCCCAGCGCCAGCGCGATGCGATACCAGCCGAACGCGCTGAACGTGTGCGTCTGCACATAGCGCAGCAGCCATTTCACGGCGATGAAGGAGACCACGGCGGCGACCACGGTGGCCAGCATCAACATTCCCCAGTCTTCTTTCGGCGCTCCGGCGACCGGATGATGCAGCGCCTTGAAAATCTTCCACCCGCCCGCCGCCAACATCGTGGGAATGCCGACGAGGAACGAAAATTCCGTGGCGGCCGGCCGGTTTAGTCCGAGCAGCAGGCAGAAAATAATTGTCGCGCCCGAACGCGAGGTGCCCGGACAGGTGCCGGCGATGAGTTGGCCAACAGCGACCGCGATGGCCATGGCCCAGGTGACTTCGTTGCTCAATTTTTTCCCGCGCAGAAAAAATTCCACCGCGAGAAACGCGATCCCCCCGACGAGCAGCGCGACGGCGACGGGCGTCGCGCTGTCCGGCAGCTTGAAGCCTTTTTTATCCAGCACAAAACCGACGGCGCCCGTGATGACAAAGGCGACGATGATTTTCAGCAGATAGTCGAGCGTCTCCTTCTCGCGCAGTTCAAAGACGAATTTGAAGATCCGTTGCGGGAACAGCGGCAGCACGGCGATGACCGCGCCGCACTGGATGACGATGTTGAACAGGTCGGACTTCTCGACGTGCAGGATTTTTTCCGCGATCAGCAGATGGCCGGTGGAGGAGACCGGAATGAATTCGGTGATGCCCTCGATGAGGGCGAGGATGAGGTTGATTAACCAGTCAGGCATGAATCATTTGGACGGGAAAACCGCGCGCCGGGCAAGCTGAAAATTTTTTGGGCGTGAATGGAGCGGGGCCAAAAGCGGTGCTGAAGCAGCCGCAGTCCAGACGCTTCGCGACGACGTTGCGTCAACGGATTGCGCGAAGCGTCTGGACTGCGGGCGGTTTACCGCCGCTTTTTCGCGTTGGCCAGACCAGGTGACATGCGAACGGAAAGATTACGGCAGCAGCAGCACGCGATACGCCTTCATCCCCATGGCCGAAGTGTCCGTCGCGCTCAAACTAAAATCGGTCGCCGTCTGCGGTGCGCCAAGATTTGTCCACGCCGCCGCCAGATCCGTCTTGAACTGCACCTGATATTTTTTTCCGATGACCGTGTCCCACGAAATCGTCGCCGTGTG
>JAYVCM010000177.1:0-8614 GCA_043749955.1 Limisphaerales bacterium
GGGCGGCACTTACACGGGCAACGGCATGTCGTTTGTGAACTGCATCTTCACCGCTGAATCCGGCGTCGGACCGGTCACGCTGGCTGGCAGCAACGGCACTTCGGCTAACAATGTCTCGTGGTTCGGTTGCGACTTTGCCACAAACTACGTCGCGCCTTCGGCGGCGCTGTTCAGCGGCAATTATCTGTTCTGGCAAAGCGCGAACACCATGACCAACGCGCCCGTTACGTTCGCCGTGCTCACCACCATCGGCGTGACGAACAACGACCCGCGCCTGCTCGCCGCGACAAACATCCCGACCTGGTTCTACGGCTGGACGCCCACAATCACGCCGGTCATCGTGACGAATCCCATCAATCAGACGGTGACTGCCGGACAGGCGGCTTCGTTCGGTGTGCTGGCCACGGGCATTCCGGCTCCGACGTATCAATGGCAGCATGCGGGGACAAATCTTCCCGGCGCGACCGCCTCCACGCTCAACATTGCCACCGCGAGGGTGGACAACGCCGGCAGCTACGCGGTCATCGTCACGACGCCCGCCGGCAGCGCCACCAGCAGCACGGCCACGCTGACGGTCAACCCGCTCACCATCACGGTGACGCCCGACGGCCAGAGCAAAGTTTATGGCACGATGGATCCGGCACTGACCTACGCCTACAATCCGGCATTGTTGATGGGTGACAGTTTCAGCGGCGCGCTGAGCCGTGCGGCGGGAGCCAACGTCGGCAGTTACGCTATCACGCAGGGCACGTTGAGCCTGAACGCGAATTACACCATCAGCTTCATCACCGGCAGCAACCTCGTCATCACGCCGGCCGCGTTGAGCATCACCGCCGGCAACACGAACAAGGTGCTGGGCGCGACGGTCACGTTCGCGGGCACCGAGTTCACCACCAGCGCCCTGGTCATCGGTGATTCCGTGACCAGCGTCTCGCTCGCCAGCGCAGGCGCGGGTGCAGGCGCGGCGGCGGGCGTCTATCCGATTGTGCCGAGCGCGGCGGTCGGCAGCGGCCTCGGCAACTACGCCATCACCTACATCAACGGCGCACTCACCGTGACCGGCAGCCCGGACAGCACGTTCACCGGCATGGTCGCCAATCCCGACGGCAGCGTGACGATGACGTTCAGCGGCAGCAACGGCGTCACCTTCCGCATCCAGGCCACGGCCGATTTGACGAACCCGACCTGGACGGACGTTTCCACCAACACGGTCAGCGGCGGCACGGCGTCCTTCACCGACACAAATACCTCCGGCTTGACGAAGTTCTACCGCGTGGTGTTTCCGTGAGCGGCCACAATTGAATTGATTGAATCACTTGGCGGCGTCCCGCGTGGACGCCGCCAATTTTTTTGCGTGGGAATTTCGCTTCGTCGCCGTGTTTGCGTTCATCGGGTTGGAGAACTGCACCTGCCTGCCGCCCGACGGCCTGGATAAAATATCCGGGCGATGAGCCAGTGGGCGGCGCGCGGCACTTTTTTCAAATTCATTTGCAGCTATTCGGCGGTGACGATTTGAAAAGCTCGGCTAGAGTCACTTTCGTCCCATTACCCAAACCCCATGAGCTTGAGCAAACTCGTCCCCGCGCTTCGTCCGGCCGGAATTTTCGCCGCGCTGGTTTTCATTCTAACCACATTCACCGCCTCTGCCGCCACCATCGTTTGGAGCGGCGCGAGTGGCGCGGGAACCAACTGGTCCACCGGCGCGAACTGGGCGGGCGGCGTCGCGCCGACGGGTGCTGATGACGTGAAGTTTTTTGACGCCGGCACGAACCTTGCGCTCGGTGTGCCGAACAGCCTCGTGGACGGCGGGTTTGCCGGTTACATCGGTTCGCTTCAGCTTGGCAACACGAACGGTTTGCACACCATCGCCATCGCCGCCGGGCAGACGCTCGCGATCACCAACGGCAGCCTTTCCGCCGGCACGCCGACCGATACAACGCTCTCCAAGAATTTCACCAACACCATCACTGGTTCGGGCGCGACGCTGTATGTCAGCAATCTCACGGCCAACATTTCCGTGAACCAGGCGAACAGCGTGGCGTCGCCCAGCCGGGTGGGGTTGAACCTTTCCGGCCTTGATAATTTCATCGTCAGCGCCAACCGCATCGGCATCGGTGACGGACAGTTTCCCGGCGTGCCCGTCAACAACCGGACCGGCGGCAACCTGCTGCTGGCCAAGACGAATTTCATCACCCTGGCCTACTCGGACACGCTGGCGAACTACCAGACGGCGGGAAAAAATTCCGCGATGATCTTGTCCCGCAATTCCGGCAACAACCCCGGCATCACTTCCGTGCTCCAACTGGGCATCCAAAATACGTTCAACTTGGACAGCATGAATTTCGGCATGGACAAGTCCGGCAACAACTCCACGGCGGCGCACGGCGTGATGGTCTTCAACCCCGCCTTCGCCGGCCAGAATCCCGTCGCGAATTTTTATGGCGCGGGCGGCCCCGGCACCCGCGTGACCTGGTGGTCCATTGGCGACGGCAACCAGAGCGCGTCCTCCTCCAACGGCGGCGGCGGCACGAACGACTTCAGCCTGGGCACGGTCAACGCCTTCGTGAACGTCATGTCGCTCGCCCGCGATGCCGCGAGCGCCAGCGATACCTGGGCCGGCCCGCACAAGGGTTTCTTCAGCTTCACCAACGGCACGGTGGACGTGAACACTTTGATCGTCGGCAACCAGTCGCTGGAAACCGGCACGAGCACGACACACAGCTTCGGCATTTTCAACGTCATCGGCGCGGGCGCGCTGCTGAAAATCAACACGGTGCTGAACCTCGGCACCGCCACGCTCGCCACGCTCGCCGGTTCCCGGACGCTCGGCATCGTGAACGTCACCAACGGAACCGTCTATGCGAACAACGTGGTGGTCGGGGTGAACAGCATCACCAACATCATCAACCTCGTGAACGGCACTTTGATTGTGAGCAACACCCTGGTGACGAACAATGCCGGCCTGTTCTCGCTGAACATTTCCAATTCGACCATCGGCCTCACGGTTCCGGCCAACGGCTCGCTGCGTGGTTTGGTGACGACGTTGAACTCCATCGGGGCGACGAACTTCATCGCGTTGAATTCTGCGCCCGTGCTATTCTCGTCCTATCCGCAGCAGTTCCCGCTGATCAAATACACGACCTGGAATGGCTCGAACACCTTTGGCCTCGCCAGCATCCCGGCGTGGGCACCGGGCGCGACGCTCGTGAGCAACGCCCCGAACAAATCGCTGGACCTGTTGCTGCCGTCGGATCCGCGCCCCGTCTTCACCGCGCAGCCGACCGCCTACAGCGGCAATCCGGGCGACAACGTGACTTCCAGTTTCGCCGTCACCATCGCGGCGGCGAGCGTCACGCCGTTGAGCTATCAATGGTATTTCGTCACCAACAACGTGACCAATTCGCTGGCGAACGGCGCCGGGCCGAGCGGCTTCTCCACGCTTTCGGGCGCGACTTCCGCGAATTTGCAGATCGCCAACACGCAGCCGGGTGACACCGGAAATTATTTCGTGGTCGTCGCCAACGCGTTCGCCACGAACAGCAGCAGCCCGGCCTTGCTGACCATCAGCGCTTCAGCCATCGCGCCAACTGTGACGGGGCCGGCGGCAATCACCGCGACGAACGGGGTGACGACGACCATCGCCAACTCGGTTTCCGGTTCGCCCGTGCCGGCGCTATACTGGCAATACAACGGCAGTCCGCTGGCGGACGGCACCGGGCCGAGCGGCAGTTCCACGATTTCCGGCAGCAGCACGGCCACGCTGACCATCGCCAATCCGCAACGTCCGGGTGACGAGGGGACTTATTCTTTGATCGCGAGCAACAGCGCCGGCATGGCCACGAACAACACCGTGCTCACCGTCATCGTGCCGCCGTTCATCACGACGCAGCCGGCCAGCCTCAAGGTGACGAACACGCAGTCCGCCTCGTTCACGGCGGCGGCCACCGGCGTTCCCGCTCCGTGGTATCAATGGCGGAAAAACGGCAACCTCATTTCCCCCGCCGTCAACAGCACGGCGACCAATGCGACGTTCACCATCGCGAGCGCCACGCCGGCTGACATGGCCAGCTATTCGTGCACCATCACGAACCAGGCGGGCACGACCAACACCATCACCGTCACGCTCACGGTCAATTCAACCATGTCACCCGTGGCGTTGACGCCGGCCAACGGCGCGACGGGCGTTTGTTATGACACGCCGTTGTATGTCACCTTTGACCGCGCGCCGCTGACGCGCAACGCCGGGACCATCAAGATTTACAACGTCACCAATTCGGTGACGCCGGTGGACACGCTGGACATGAGCCTGAATTCCGCGATCAGCCAGAACGGAACCGGCATCCCGTCGTATCTCGTCAACGTGCAGCCGCGCACGATCGCCGGTGCGGCCTATGTCACCTTCCCGGTGATGATCACGAGCAACACGGCGGCAATTTATCCGCATGGCGGGGTGATGACCTCCAACCAGACGTATTATGTGACGATTGATGCCGGCGTGTTCACGGACACGAACGGCGCCTGGTTCACGGGAATCACCAACAGCGCCACCTGGCAGTTCACGACCAAGCCGGCCGGCCCGCTGGCGGGAACCAACTATGTGGTCGTGGCCACGGACGGCACGGCGGACTTCTGCACGGTGCAGGGCGCGGTGGATTTCCTGCCGAACTTCACCGGCACCACCGCTTCCAACCGCGTCATCTATTTGCGCAAGGGTAAGTGCGTGGAAATCGTCAATGTCCCGGTTGGAAAAAATAACCTCACCATTCGCGGCGAAAGCCGTCAGGAATCCCTCTTAAGTTATCCCAACAGCAACTTGATTAACCCCAGCAGTCATACGGTGATGGTGCTCCATGTCCGGGCCAACGACATCGCGATTGAAAACCTCAAGCTGACCAACAGCGTGCCGCAGGGCGGCTCGCAGTCCTTCGCGCTGATGGTTGAGACCGGCGCGAAACGGTTCATCTGCAACAACGCGGACGTGGACAGCTATCAGGACACGATCCTCGTCAACACGATTGACAACAACGCTTATTTCTACAAGAGCCTGGTCCAGGGCGACGTGGACTTCATCTGGGGCGGCGGCAACTGCTACTTCACCAACTGCGAACTGCGCGAGCTGCGGACCGGCGGCATTTATTTCCAGCCGCGCACCCCGGCGGGCAGCAACGGCATGGCGGTGGTGAAATGCCAGTTGACCCGGCTGAACGGAACCAACGCCAGCGGCAGCAACTTTACGAACTGCCTGTTTGCCCGCGCCCTCGGCAACACCAACAGCAACGTCGGCCTGATCTATTGCAACATTGACACCAACGTCGTGCAGACCGGCTGGACCGCGTCGGAAATCAGCGACGTGGGACTGGCCCTGCGCTGGTGGGAATACGGCAACAGCAATTTGGACGGCACCCTACCGGCGGTTTACAACGGCATTCAGTTGCCGAACAACGATCCGCGCCTGTTGCTGACGCTCAACGCCTCGAACTGGCTCTACGGTTGGACGCCCTCGCTCGCGCCGAACATCCTCACGAACCCCGTCAGTCAGACGGTCAACTACGCTTCGTCCGCGACCTTCACCGTGGCGGCGACGGGCATTCCGGACCCGACGTATCAATGGCAGCATGCCGGCACCAACCTGCCCAGCGCGACGAGCGCGACGCTGACGATTGGCAGCGCAGCGTTGAGCGATGCCGGAAGCTACGCCGTCATTGTCACTACCACCAGCGGCAGCGCGACGAGCACCACGGCCACGCTCACCGTGAACCCGCCGCCGAATACCGCGCCGGTGTTCACCGCGCCGATCACCGGCACGAACTTCACCATCAACGTCGGCGTGAGCCTCGTTGTCAGTTGCACCGCGACCGATTCCGACACGCCCGCGCAGACGCTGACCTACTCGCTGCTCACCGCTCCCTCCGGCGCGACGCTCAATACGAACACCGGCAGCTTTGCCTGGCGGCCCACGGTGCCGCAGTCCAATTCCGTCAACAACGTCAAGGTCGCCGTCACCGACAACGGCACGCCGAACTTGAGCGCCACGAACAGCTTCACCGTCACGGTGAATCCGTTGACCGCGCCTAGCGCGGATGCGGGGACGTATGCCGGCGGACAGTTCAGCACGTCGGTCACCGCCCAGATCGGCCCGGATTATGCGTTGCAGGCGACGACGAATCTGGCGGGCGGAACGTGGGTCACGGTCGCCACGACGAATTCGCCCGCGTCCTCGCCGTTCATCCTGACGGACACGAATGCCGCGAGCCAGCCGATGCAGTTCTATCGCACCGTCACCGGCCCGCCGCTGCCGTGAGTTGCCTCCTTCTCCCCTCGGAGGGGAGAAGGATTGAGGATGAGGGGTGGCCGGTGGATCAAGACGTGTGAATTATATTGGACGATTCACCCCTCACCCTGACCCTCTCCCCTCCGAGGGGAGAGGGGAAAAAGCAGACTGACCCGCTGCCCAAAGCGGGTTTGAATTGAGATGCGCGGCGGAGGAAACTCGCCGCGCGATTTTTTGTAGTGGCACGGGCGACTCGCCCGTGTGTTTCTGGTTGGCGAAAACACTTTGCCAAGGCTGAAACTCACGGGCGGGACGCCCGTGCCACTACAAATTCGCTTTGCATCACCCGGTAAATCCGCCAACTTGCGCGCGGATTCAACCATTGAAGACGCTCCACAAATACCTCACCGGCCAGGTGCTCGCCGCGTTGCTGCTCACCGTGACGGTGTTCGCGTTCGTCGTCATCCTGCTGAACGGCCTGCGCGAGGTGCTGCCGCTGCTCTTCGGCGGCCATGTCCGGCTCTGGCTGGTGGTCAAGGCGTTCGCGCTGCTGATCCCCTTCGCCTGCGTCTATGCGCTGCCGATGGGTTTCATCACCGCCACGCTGCTGGTGTTCGGGCGGTTCAGCGCGGACCAGGAGCTTACCGCCGCGCGCGCCGGCGGCGTCAGCCTGCTCGCGCTCATTTCGCCTGTGCTGCTGTTGAGCCTGCTGTGTTGCGCGTTGAGCGTGTGGTTCAACACGGAGATCGGCCCGCGCTCCCGGGTGGCGTTCATCAACCTGAAATACGAGCTGATCGGCGACCTCGCCAACACGCAGATTCCCGAGGGCCGATTCATCCGCCAGTTTCCCGGCTACATTTTTTACGTCGAAAAAAACAACAAAGGTGATTTGCAAAACGTGATGATCTACCAGTTGCAGCAGGAGACTAACGTCATCGGTGAAATCCTGGCCGCGCACGGACGCCTGAATCCCGACCGCGCCGCCAACCAGCTCGTGGTGGATTTGACGGATGCGCGCATGATCATCTTCAGTCAGCACGGCAACTTCATTTCCTCCTCCCCGCGCATTTCCTATATCTTGAGCACGAACCTGACGCTGCACAGGGCGACGAAACCAAAAATCAGCGACATGACTTTCTGGCAACTGCGGCAGGAATTGCGCGAGCTTAAACAGTTGAACCTTTCCACCAACGCCACCAATTCAACCGTGGACACCGGCAGTTTGCAGCGGATGAACCTGTCTTTGGGCACGAACGCCTCGCCCGCCGAGACGGCGATGTTTTTGCGCGAGGCGGAAAAAATGCGGGTGAGCCAGATCGGGCAGGCGCAGGTGGCGCTGCACCGGCAGATCGCCTTCTCGTTCGCGTGCTTTGGCTTCACGCTCATCGGCATCCCGCTGGGCATCCGCGTCCACCGGCGCGAGACGAACATCGGCATCGGCATCGCCCTGATGCTCGTGGTGTTTTATTACGCCTTCATCATGCTGGGCGAATCGCTGGCGTCGCACCCGGAATTGTATCCGCACCTGATTCTGTGGATTCCCAATTTTCTTTTTCAAGGCATCGGCGCGGTGCTGCTGTGGCGGGCCAACCGGGGAATCTGACACGATTGGGGTGGTGGATGGTTGGATTTGTGGATTGATGGGGTAGAGCAAACGCGCTCGGACATTTTCCAATAATCCAAAAATCCATTTATCCACCAATCCAATTATCCGTCCATCAGCTTTTCACGCGCCTGAAAACCTTCCCCATGTCCGCCTGGTCCACGGGCTTGACGAGCATCTCGTCAATGTTGACGTGCGGCGGACGGCTGGCCACCCAGACGAGAATCTCCGCGATGTCGGCGGCGACCAGCGGGTTCGTGCCGGCGTAAAGTTCCTTGGCCTTGCGCGCGTCGCCCTTGAAACGCACGAGGGCGAATTCCGTTTCTGCCAATCCGGGGTCAACCGTGCTGACGCGGATGCCCGTGCCGAAAAGTTCGTGCCGCAGGACGCGCGTGATCTGGAGTTCGCCCGCCTTGGCCGCGCAATAGGCGGAGCTGCCCGCGTAGGCCGCGCGCGCCGCCAGCGAACCGATGTTGATGATGGTTGCGCCCGCGTCGGGCGGCAGGAGCGGCAGCGCGGCGCGCGTCACGCGCAGCACGCCGAGGACGTTCGTTTGCAGCATCGCCTCCCAGTCCGCGTCCTTGCCCCCGGCCACGGTGTCCGTGCCATGCGCGCCGCCGGCATTGTTGATGAGGACGTGGAGATTTTCGATTTTGGATTTTGGATTTACGATTTTTTTTCGCGCCCACAGGACAAATTCTTCGACGCTGGAAGTTTTGGAAACGTCGAGCGCGTGAAAA
>JAYVCM010000178.1:0-2898 GCA_043749955.1 Limisphaerales bacterium
ACAAATTCCTCGCTGCGCCCGATGTTCGCCGCGAGCGCCACGCCGCCTTCCTGATAACGCAGCGCGCCCGGCAGCGCGATGGGCGGCAACGGATGACGCTTCGGCAAAATCAAAACGTTCTGCGCAACGGAAACTTTGCTGAACGAACGAAACAATCCAAACGGATCGGACCGCGCCACCGTCACGCCGGTGAAACGCAGGATGCCTCGCCGCAGCGGAAACACCTCCACGCGCGCCTCGGCCTCGCCGTGCGGCGGGAGCGGCGGGATTTCCGCCTCCTTCAAGGTCGCCAGCCGGAACGGATTTGTCCGCCGCCGTTGCGCGACGCGGAACGGACGGACGCGCCGGCCTTCCGCGAGTTGAAAGCCCAGCCAGTCTTCAAATGTCGGGCGCGGGTCGGCGAGGTCTTCCAGCAACGTCAGGCCGGCTTGATTTTTCGCCGTCAGGTTTTTTACGGTCACGCGATAGTGCAACGGCAGGCCGGCGGTGCCGACGCGCGGCAGGGTGCGCGTCGCGGAAAATTTTGCGCGGAAGAAAAAACTGCACGCCAACGCCAGCAACATGAAACCAGACAAGAGCGCGAAGGATTGATACGTCACGGTATTCTCAATGTCCACGCCGACCGCACCCGCGACGAAGAGGCAGACCGCCACGCACCAGCCCGCCGGCGTGAGCCGTCGCCGCGCCCAATACCATAGGCCGCCCGTGGCGCGGTAGCTCCAATAGATTGGTTTGTAGAAAAATTTCAAAGGGAAACATCCAACACCCAACATCCAACATCGAACATCCAATCGGCGGCATCTCGTCGCGCACACATTCGGTGTTGGATGTTGGATGTTGGGTGTTGGATGTTCATTTCTTTTGGTTCACGCCGGCACTTTGGTTTTTTTCAGGATGTCCTCCACCACGCCGCGCGCGGTCACGCCGGAGAAGCGCGCCTGCGGTTCCATCACCACGCGATGCGCGATGACCGGCACGGCGAGTTTTTGAATCTGCTCCGGCGCGACGAAATCAAAGCCGTCGAACATGGCCATCGCCTGCGCGGTTTTCATCAAGGCGATGGACGCGCGCGGACTCGCGCCAAGCTGCACGCCGCTGGCCGTGCGCGTCGCGGCGACGAGGTCAACGGCGTAGCGCTTCAATTCATCGCTGATGCGGATGTTTTCCACGGCGCGTTTCATGGCGATGACATGGGCAAGCGTCGCGGCGGGTTTCAATTCATCAATCGGGTGGCTGTGTTCCTGCGCCGTGAGAATGGCGACTTCCTCGGCGGCGGAAACGTAGCCGAGCGTGAACTGCATGGCGAACCGGTCCATCTGCGCCTCCGGCAGCGGATACGTCCCGCGAAACTCCACCGGGTTTTCGGTGGCGATGACAAAAAACAATTCCGACAAATTTCTGCGCTCGCCTTCGACGCTAACCTGCGCCTCGCCCATCGCTTCGAGCAGGGCGGACTGCGTGCGCGGCGAGGCGCGGTTGATTTCGTCGGCGAGCAGGATGTTCGTGAACACCGGGCCTTCGTGAAAATGAAACTGCTGGTCGCGCTGGTCAAAGATGGAGACGCCGAGAATGTCCGACGGCAGCAGGTCGGGCGTGAATTGCAGCCGCTTGAACTGCGCGTCAATGGATTTGGCGAGCGCCTTGGCCAGCGTCGTCTTGCCGGTGCCGGGATAATCTTCGAGCAGGACGTGGCCGCCCGCCGCGAGCGCCGCGAGCAGATGCCGCGTGGCCGCGTCCTGGCCGCGCATGATTTTGGAGATGTTGGCGGCGATCTTCTGGTAAGTCTCCCGCGCCGCGTCAAAGTTGGTGGGTGTCATGGTTAGGTTGCCATTGTGAAACAATGAAGGTATGAAATTGTTTCTAAAAAATCTAGCGGCGTGTCCCCCTCCGGAATTTCACCAGCGCAAAATCCAGCATTTCTTTCGCCGCCGGGATTTTCAGCTGCAACGCCGCGAGCAGATAGACCAGCCCCGCGAGCGTGGCTGGCACGAACACCGCGCCGAATTTCAACGCGATGGTGCCGTGCCCGAGCGATTGCTCCCACGAATGCCAGCCGCACCACGCGATGACGCCGGCCAAAATAGTTGCCAGCACCAGCGGCCGCAGCGTGGCGAACAACGGCTCCATTTCCAGCTTGCCCAGTTTTTTCCGCAGCGCGAACAGCAGCAGGCCGACGTTGACCACGGAGGTGAACGTGTTCGCGATGCCGGGGCCGCCTTCGCGCAGCGGCACGATGAGGACGCAGGCGGTGATGAAATTGATCGCGAGACACACGAGGCTGATTTTCATCGGCGTCCTGGTGTCGCCCAGCGCAAAAAAAGCGCGGGCCAGGATGTTGACCACGGAAAATGCGACCAGTCCCGGTGCCAGACACTCCAGCGCAAACGACACGCGGGCGGTCGAGACGGCGGTGAAATTTTCGCCGTGTTCAAACAGCAGCCGCACGATGGGTTCCGCCAGGACGATGAGCAGAATGGAGGCGATGAGATTCAAAAAAACCAGCGAGGAAAGGCCGTTCCGCAGCGTGGCGCGGAATTCGGGATAATTTTTATCCGCCGCCAGGCCGGCCAGCGTCGGCAGCAGATACGTCGCGAGCGAAACGCCAAAAATCCCCTGCGGCAGTTCCATCAGCCGCACCGCGCCGTTGAAGGAGGAGACGATGCCCGCCCCGACAAACAGCGCCACGCCCTGCACGAGCGCCACGTTGATCTGAAACGCCGCCACGCCGATGGTGCCGGGAACCATCTGGCGCACGACTCGCCGCACGGTTTCATTTTTCCACGGCGACACCCAGCGGTAACGGAAGCCGTCGCGCCAGAGTGTCGGCATCTGAAACGCCGCCTGCGCCACGCCCGCCGCGAGGACGCCGTAGGCCAGCGCGAAAATCTGCACCGGCAG
>JAYVCM010000179.1:0-12747 GCA_043749955.1 Limisphaerales bacterium
TAATCTCGCGTTGTAATATAAAATCCTTCGTTTCTTGGTTGTCGCTAATATTTGTAAAACGGCATTGAAGTCGTGGAGAAATGATGAGAAGGTAAAATACAAATTCAAAGAGGGATATATGACACGCAGTCCAATACCATTCAGCGCAGTCTGCTTGATGTTTTTTGTTTTCACCGCCCCGGCCTCGGTGCTGTATGTGGATTTGAACTGCACCAACGGCACGCCGCCTTACACCAACTGGCTTACCGCCGCGACGAACATTCAGGATGCAGTTGATGCGGCAAACGCGGGCGATCAAATTCTCGTTACGAACGGGGTTTATCAAACTGGCAAACGACTGTCCAGTGACGGAGCCACAAACCGAGTGGTCGTGACAAACGCGCTCGCACTTCAAAGTGTCAATGGCCCGGCGGTGACTCTGATAGATGGTAGTCATGCGATGCGCTGTGTGTATCTGGCCGATGGCGCAGTATTGGCGGGCTTTACAATTACGAACGGTAAACCCGGAAATTCCTACTCTGGCGGGGGCGTTTACTGCACTTCGACCAATGCCCTGATGGCAAACTGCCTGGTGATTAGCAACTCGTCAGGTTACGGGGGAGGAGTCATAAATGGCTCAGTCAGTAATTGCATCATATCTTACAACAACTCGTCCAGTTCAGGCGGTGGGGCAGAGTCCTGTGTTCTCAACCATTGCTTCTTATCGAATAACTCCGCAGCAGGTTTTGGCGGCGGTGCATCGGCCGGTGGGCCTGGATCGGTTCTGAATGAGTGCGTTGTCGTAGGAAATATCTCCACGGGAGGAAAGGGTGGTGGTGTCTTTGGATCCACCTTGAATAATTGCCTTGTTGTAAGCAACACCGTCCTCCCAGTGCAAGGGCCTGGGAATGGCGCTGGAACTTTCAATTGTGCCTTGAACAACTGCACTGTCGTTGGTAATTTGGCTTCGCCACCACCCGGCCCAGCCGTCTATTCAGATTCCACCTTCCCGGGTTTATATCCAGTCGCCAAGAACTGTATTGTTTATTACAACAATTCTGGAAACTTGTCTTCACCATCTACTAACTGCTGCACTACGCCGCTTCCATCCGGAAACGTCAGCGACTTCACCAATGCTCCGCTTTTTGTGAATATGTCTGCCGGTGATTTCCACCTCCAGTCGAATTCACCTTGCATCAACGCTGGAAAAAATTTCTTCATCACGACGACCAATGATCTCGACAGCAACCCGCGCATCACCGGCGGCACGGTGGACATTGGAGCGTATGAATATCAATCGCCTGCTTCAATTCTCTCCTATGCTTGGGCGCAGAAATATGGTTTGCCCACGGACGGCTCGGCGGATGATTTGGATACCGATGGCGACGGCATGAACAACTGGAGGGAATGGAAGGCGGGCACAATTCCAACCAATGCAACTTCCGTGCTGCAACTGGCGTCACCTTCCAACAGCATTTCCGGATTGAAGGTGACGTGGCAAAGCGTGAGCGGCGTGACTTATTATTTGCAGCGCAGCACCAATCTTCCGGCGTTCTCCTCCATCCAAAGCAACCTCGTCGGACAGGCCGGCGCGACCAGTTACACGGACCCCACCGCAACCAATGGCGGCCCATTCTTCTATCGCGTCGGCGTGCAGTGAGTCGTAGCGGCGCATCTCAATTTCTTGCAGGCTGAAGTCACGTCCATGAATCCCAAAGGGATTCCGCCTCAAAGCCCAGGGTTGCGAGGAACGAGCTACCCTGGGTCATCGGCGGGAGAAAACGACAACCCCAACGGGGTTGTGGCGGCAGCGAACGTTGGCAGGCCGCAACCCCGTTGGGGTTGTTTTCATTGGCGTGGCGTTCCCAAGGTAGCTCGTGCCTCGCAACCTTGGGCTGAAGGACACAATCCCTTTGGGATTGAGCCATGCGGCCGCTGCTCATAAACGGAGATGCGTTCAAAGCCATAGCGGCAAAATAAAATTCTTCGTTCCTTCGTTCCTTTGTTGTTAAACTTTTCGTCACATGAAGTGGACACAAACTCTGATTCCTACCCTCCGCGAGGCTCCCTCCGACGCGGAGATCGTTTCCCATAAACTGCTGCTGCGCGCCGGCCTCATCCGCAAGCTGGCGGGCGGCGTTTATACTTTTCTCCCGCTCGGCCTGCGCGCGTTGCGCAAGGTGGAGCAGATCATCCGCGAAGAGATGGACCGTGCGGGCGCGATTGAAGTGCTCATGCCCGCGCTGCAGCCGCCGGAAATCTGGCAGCAGAGCGGCCGTTACGAAACCGCGAGCAATGTGCTGTTCAAGTTGAAGGACAGCGGCGGTCGCGAATGGCTTTTAAGCCCCACCGCCGAGGAGGTCATCACCACGCTGGCGGCGAATGAGATCAATTCCTACCGCCAGTTGCCGAAGAATTTTTATCAGATCAGTTTGAAATTCCGCGATGAAATACGCCCGCGCTTTGGCCTGATGCGCGCGAAGGAATTCATCATGAAGGACGCGTATTCCTTCGACACCACGGACGAGGGCGCGATGGCCAGCTACAAAAAAATGTATGACGCCTACACGCGCATCTTCGCGCGCTGCGGGCTGAAGACGTTTCCGGTGGAGGCCGACACCGGCGTCATCGGCGGCAACTATTCGCACGAGTTCATGGTGCCCGCCGAGACGGGTGAGAATGAAGTGGCGTTCTGCGAGGCGTGCGGTTACGCGGCGAACATCGAGAAGGCCACGAGCGGCATTCCCAAGACGGCCGCGCGTGAGGTCGGCGCGGCGGTGGAAAAATTTGCGACGCCCGGCGTGGTGACCATCGAGGCGTTGAGCAAAGCGCCTTACAGCGTGCCGGCCAACCGCCAGATCAAGACGCTGGTGTATATCGCGGACGGCAAGCCGGTGATTGTTTTGATCCGTGGCGACGACCAGTTGAACGAAACAAAATTCGCGGCGAAGACCGGGGCGGTCGTGGTGCGTGCGGCGACGGTTGAAGAAATTTTGCCGCTGCTTGGCGCGAAGCCGGGAAGTTTGGGCGCTGTCGCCAGCACGTTGGAACGCCGAGCACCGTCTCGGCTCGTTGGTGATTCCCCGCAACTGGCCGAGACGGTGCTCGGCGTTCCAAAGATTTACGCCGACGAGCGCTTGCAAGGCGCGAACGACATGTCGACCGGCGCGAACGAAGACGGTTTTCATTTGAAGAGCGTCTCCATCGAACGCGACATCAAAGTGACGGCGTGGTTTGATTTGCGGACGGTCACGGCGGGCGAGCCTTGCGCCAAGTGCAGCAAGGCTTTGAAGATTCGCCGCGCGATCGAGGTCGGTCATGTTTTCAAGCTCGGCACGAAATACAGTGAGTCGTTGAACGCGTCGTTTCTCGACGAAGCGGGCGCGCGCAAACCGTCGGTCATGGGCTGCTACGGCATCGGCGTGACGCGCACGCTGCAGGCGATCATCGAGCAGGGGAACGACAAGGATGGCGTCATCTGGCCGGTCAACGTCGCGCCTTACACGGTTTGCATCACGCCGTTGAGCGTCGCTCCGGAAAGCCAGGCGATGCAACTTGCGGAAAAGTTTTACGCGGAACTCACCGCGAAAGGCGTGGACGTGATTCTCGATGATCGCGACGAGCGGCCCGGCGTGAAGTTCAAGGATTCGGAACTGGTTGGTTTCCCCATCCGCATCGGCCTCGGTGAAAAATCGCTGGCGAAGGGCGAAGTGGAAATCAAGCCGCGCAATGGAGCCATGCAGTTGGTGAAAATTGACGAGGCGGTGGCGGCGGTTTTGAAACTGGCGGCGGCCTAGCTGGAAGCGGCGGTGATGGCTTTGCCGTCGAGACATTCGCGGACGAGCCGCGTGAGGTCGGAGTAGGTGTAGGGCTTGGCGAGAAACCGGGAGCCGGTGCGGGCCAGGAATTCCTGGCTGACCACGTCGTCGGAATAGCCGCTGGCGAAGATGATTTTAAGTTCCGGATGATCCTGCACCATGTGTTCGGCCAGGTCCATGCCGGAAACGCCTTCGGGCATCTTCATGTCCGTGAGGAGCAGGTCAATCTCGCCGCGATGCTGCTTCCAGACCTCGATGGCTTGCCGGCCGTTTTCCGCCTCCAGCACGCGATAGCCGCCGAGGGCGAGAAAATCCCGCGCCATCTCGCGCAGCACCATTTCGTCTTCGACCACCAGGATGGTTTCCGCGCCGCCGGCCACGGGCTTGGGGGCGGTGGCGCTCTTTGCCTTGGCGGGCAGGGACTCTTCACTGGCCGGAAAATAAACGGTGAACGTGGTGCCTTTGCCGACCTGGCTGGTGACTTCGAGCCAGCCGTTATGTTGTTTGACGATGCCGAAAACCGTCGCCAGCCCCAGCCCGGTGCCTTTGCCGACTTCTTTGGTCGTGAAAAACGGTTCGAAGATGCGCTCGCGGATGGCGTCGGTCATGCCGCTGCCGGAATCGGTGACCTGCAGGCGGACGAACAAGCCCGGGCGCGCGTCCGGCCGATGTTCAAGGTATTGCGGAGTGGGCCGGTATGCTTCGACGTTGACGGTGAGTTTGCCGCTGTTGTTCATGGCGTCGCGGGCGTTCACGGCGAAATTCATGAGGACCTGTTCCACCATCCCCGAATCGCCCAGGATGTTGGGGAGCTGCGGCGGGGCGATGAATTCCAGCACGATGTTTTCCCCGAGCAGACGGCACAGCATCTTGTTCATGTCGCCGATGACCGCGCGCAGATCCAGCGGGCGCAGTTGCATGACGTTCTTGCGGGAAAACATGAGCAGTTGCTTGGTCAGGCCCGCGGCGCGTTCGGCGGCGCCGTAAATCGCCAGCACCGGTTCCAGCATTTCGGGGGGCAGGGAAGTTTCCACGGACAGCATCTTGCTCGAATGTCCCTGGATGATGGTGAGCATGTTGTTGAAATCATGCGCCACGCCGGCGGCCAGCTGCCCGATGGATTCCATCTTCTGCGACTGGCGGAGCTGCGCCTCCAGGCTCAAGCGCGCGGTGATGTCCTCGCTGTAGCAATGCACCACGCCGCTGGCCGGCACGGGATGAAACGACCACGAAATCGTCTGGCCGCCGATCTGGGTGATCTGGTCAAGGTGGCTCTGGTTGTTCGTGAGGCAGTGGTGGATGATGGCCGCGACATTTTCCGGGAGCAGTTCACGCGGATGATTTT
The DNA here is from genome assembly GCA_043749955.1 of Limisphaerales bacterium. GTDB lineage: Bacteria > Verrucomicrobiota > Verrucomicrobiia > Limisphaerales > UBA11358 > UBA11358. Next base: position 5,143 of record JAYVCM010000179.1, read on the forward strand.
TACCGGCGGTGGCGGCCAGTTTTTCGGCGGCGACGTTGAAATAATTCACCGACCCGTCCGCGGCGAGTTCCAGCGTCGCGTTCGGATTCTCCCTTACGAACTTGGCGAGTTTTTCCGATTCCGCCTCGGCCCGGATGCGTTCCGTGGCCATGCCGACGACGTTGGCCATGGCGAGCATGAACTGCACGTCGTCCGGTCCGAATTCCCGCCGGTGCGTGGTGCCGGCGGCCAGCACGCCAAACGGTTTGTGGCGCGATGGAATCGCCACCACGATGCTGCTGACCACCCCGAGTTCGGTCAGCAAGGGCGAGCGGCTGAAATTGGTTTCCAGTGCCCAGTCGTTGACGACCGAGACATCACCCGTCTCGGCGGTCGCCAGCATCTGTGAATTTTTATCGCCCAGGAGAAATGGTTCACCCGCCGGCCTGGGATTCCAGCCGTAAACCGCCAGCGGCTGCAACTGGCCGTCCGGCAGCCGCTGAAACAACATCGCGTATTCCACCCCGAACATTTCCGCCACGCGATGAACCGCCTGGTCGAAAAGCACCTCCAGGTCTTTGTTCGTCAGCGCGCACTGGCCCACGGCGGACACGGCGGCCTGCATCATCGCGCGGTTCAGCAGCAGCCGGTCGGTTTCGTCGCGCTCGGCCTGCCGTTTCTGGAGCGCGTCGGCCATCTCGTCAAATTTATGCGCGAGCTGGTCAAGTTCGCCCTCCGTATCCTTCAACCCGGTCCGCGCCCGCAGGTCGCCGCTGGACAGCCGTTGCACCGCCCGGGTCAGCGCCCGGACCTGCCGCAGGATGAAATGCTCCCCGCCATACCACGCCGCCATCAGCGCCAGCACCCCGACAATGAAGCTCTCCCAAGGCACGCTCAACGCATACCGCCGCACCCATTCCGGCGCAAATTGCCAGAACCAGTCCTGGTTGACGATGAAGGTGAGGACCAGCGCCGGCGAGATCCACAAAAAAACGCTGGCCACCAGTTGCATTCGCAGGCTGGAAAATTTTTTGATGAGCTTGAAGGCCATCTAAAACAGATTATAGGCAATCCCTGCGATGCGGTAAACAAATTCAGCATCCATTCATCAGGGCCGCCGCCCGGCCGCGTGGCAGCCGGCCGAGATGCAAAGTCAAAAACCCCTGCAGCCACCGGCTTAATTCATCAATCTGCGCCGCGGTTGGTTTCACCCGGATCATTTGCGGCCAGTCGTCATCCGCCAGCCGCCGCGCGATTTGCTGCCCGCCGGGCGTCAGGCGTGTCCCGGCCAGATCCGGCTCCAGGCCCAGCTCGCGCAGCAGTTTCAGTTCGAGCGCAAGGATGTTTTGCGGCGGCGGCTTTTGTGCGCAGAGATGTTTCAGAAACCCCCGGATCAGCTCAAAAATTTCCGGCAGCGGCGTGTCCGTCTCGGTCGCCTGCTCGATGAATGCGGCGGCATAGGCGGCCTGCTGCAGCTTCGTCATGTCCTCGCGGATCGCGGCGTGCGTCGCGTGCAATTTAACTTCGCGGAGTGTGTGCAGTTGGGAGCTGCGGCTGCGGCTGAAGGAAAAATCCGCGACGTAAAACAAATCCAGCTTGCCCGCGAACGGCGACTTGGGACGGCGCGCGCCTTTTGCCACCGTCGCCACGCGGCCTGACTCCGCCGTGAGCCAGTGGACGATGAGGCTCGTCTCGGTGAGCGGACGCGTGCGCAGGATGATGCCGTGGGTGGACTCGATCATCTGGAAAACGAGGATGGAGGATGGCGGATGGCGGATGGCATTTCTTTTGGGTGTGCCTGGCTATTCTCCATCCTCCATCTTCCATCTTCGTTTCGCTTCCGCAGGAAGTTCCGGCGCGATGGAACCGAGGCTGACGATATACTTGATGCCTTCGGCCACGCTCATGTTGAGCTTGGTCACCTTGTCCTCCGGCACCAGCACGAGAAAGCCGGACGTTGGATTCGGGGTCGTCGGAATGAAAACACTGACCACTTTCTCCCCGGTTTTCTGCTGGATCTCGGCGCGCTGTTCGCTGGTGAGGAAGCCGACGGAATACATGCCTTCGCGCGGAAATTCCACGAGCACCACGGTCTTGAAGGAATTTTTATTGCCGCTGAACGCCTCGTTGATCTGCTTGATGGCCCCGTAAAACTTGTTCAACAGCGGCACGTTCATCATCACTGTGTCGAGCCATTCGATCAGGCGCTTGCCGATGTAATACCGCGCCAGCACGCCGACCGTGGAAATCAAAACAACCGTCAGCACCAGGGCCAGCAGGCTCCAATACCAGAACATCTGGCCGGACTGGCCGTTCTCATAAACGAACTTCGGGTCGAGCGGGGAATATTTCAGGAAAAAAAGCAGCGTGTCGGTGAAGCTGGAGATGGTTCCGAACAGCCACTTGACCGCCGCCAGCGTCAGCAACGCCGGGAGCGTGACTGCCAGCCCGGTGAAGAAACTCGCCCGCCACCGTGCAAAAATGGTTTTTCTCACGCGGAGATTTTAGCGAGGCGCGACAGTTGTGCGAGGGAAAATCGTTTGGCCAGCAAATGCACCAGCCGGTTTTCCTCGCGTTTCATTTTGCGCCGCAGCGGCGGCTTCAAATCGTCGTGGCCGAGCAGATGCAGCACGCCGTGGACGATGTAGCGCACGACTTCCGACTGCCAGCTCGTCTTGAAATTTTTCGCCTGCGAAATTGCGTCGTCCACGCAGACGAACAGTTCGCCGTGCAGGGTTTGGAGTTCCGGCTTCAGCCGGTTTGCGCGTCCGGTTTTTTTTGAAGTTGAACCGCCTGAAGGCGGAACTCCAAGCGCGTGATCAAACGTGATGACATCCGTCGAGCCGGCGTGCTGGAGAAAAGTTTCGTTCACCAAAGACATTTCGCGTTTGCCGACGAGGTTGATGCCGAGTTCCGCCTCCGTGATGTTCAATTCCGCGAACAGCCCGCCCACGATCTGTTTGAGCAGGCGCGTGTTGATTTTCTTCGTCCGCTGGCGGTTGATGATGACGAGGTTCATTCCTTAAAAATTGTAGGAGACGACGTGAGGAGTCTCTAATAAAAATTGTGTCTCTAAATAAAATTGGCGATTAACTATTGGCCATCGGCTGTTGAACAGAGCCTCGTCACCTCGGCTGCTACGAAACAATTTCATTCGGCCTCGATGGTCTTGGCCTTGCCGCGATGCTCCTCGTAGGCGGCGATGATGCGCTGCACCAGCGGATGCCGCACCACGTCGCGCTTGGAAAATTCCACGATGGCGATGCCCTCCGTATGCTTGAGCGCGCGGTGCGCTTCGATCAGCCCGGAATGTTTGTGCGACGGCAGATCCACCTGCGTCTCGTCCCCGGTGATGACGGCCTTGGAACCGTGGCCGAGCCGCGTGAGGAACATCAGCATCTGCTCGGTCGTGGAATTTTGCGCCTCGTCCAGAATGATGAACGCGCCGTTCAGTGTGCGGCCCCTCATGTAGGCCAGCGGCGCGATCTCAATCGTGCCGCGCTCGGTGTGCTTCACGATCTCCTCGGCGGGCAGCATGTCCTGCAAGGCGTCGTGCAGCGGCCGCAGATACGGCGTGATCTTTTCGTAAAGATCGCCGGGCAAAAATCCCAGCGCCTCGCCGGCCTCGACTGCCGGGCGCGTCAAAATAATCCGCGACGCCTTGCCTTCGCGCAAAGCCGCCAACGCCATCGCCACCGCCAGATACGTTTTGCCCGTGCCCGCCGGGCCGATGCCGAACGTGATGTCGTGCTTGCGGATCGCCTCGACATATTTTTTCTGGCCGATGGTCTTCGCGGTGACGCCCGGCTTGCGGTCGTGAGTATGGACGCGGTCGCTCACCATGTCTTTCAATGTCGAAGCGCCTTCGTGTTTCACGACATTCAGCGCGTGCGTGAACTCACGGTTCTTCACCGGCGAACCGGCCTGCAGCATGTTTTGCAGCGATGAGAAAAGTTGTTTCGCGCGTTCTACGGCCTCGGCGGTGCCATCGAGCTTGATCCAGCCTTCGCGCGCCGTGGCCTTGACGCCGAGTTCGGTCTCCAGCGACTGCAGGTTGCGCGGCTCGTGGTTGAACAGTTGCTGCGCGAACCGCGCGTTCTCGAAATGTAGGGTTTCAGTGGCCATTACAATTGCAACCAGTTCCGCAGCCGTGCATCCAATGCCTTGGCGTCATTGGCGGTGAACCGCCCGATATTTTTCACCGCGAGTTTCTTGTCCACGGTGGCAAACTGGGCTTTGACGCCGGAAGGAACATTCAATCCGGCCGCGTGCCAGTCCTGAAGCGAAAAATCCGTGTTGGCAATCACTGATGAAATCGGAACTAAAAATAAATCCACGCCGTTTCCGCCGATCACGATGGCGGGACGGACTTTGCGGCTGGTCAAATCCGTGAACGGAATCGGCAGGAGAACCACGTCATTTCTTGAGCAGTTCATTGAAGACGTCGTCGTCGTCGTTGTCCCAGGTTTTTGCCAGGGCTTCCTCGGAAAGTTTCAGCCACGCCTCGCGCTCCGGGTCGGATTCGATGGTCACGCGCACGCGGGATTTTTCCGGCAACGCCAGCGGCTTCGGCAAAAGCAGTTTGCCGTGTTCGTAGATGGCATCAACAGTCGTTGTCATTGCAAATGCGACGGCGGAGTTTTGAACAACGCGGTCTCCATGTCCACGAAACGTCCGGCCTCGGCATCGGCCATGCCTTGCTTGAATGATTCGGGAATCCACGAATCGTCGTGTTCCACGACATATTTCGTCACCTGCGCCTGTTCGTTGGCGGGCAGAACTTTGAACTGCTCGATGATTTCGGTTGCGCTCATGGGTTGATTATCGTCCGAAGCCGGATTTTGGCAAGCGACGAAACTCGGAGGCAACGTTTGTCGGCGCTAACAAAAAAAGCGAGGCCGGAGCCTCGCTTTGAAATGTTGTCTGGCGGGATGGTCAGGCCGCTTTGGCCGCTTTGGGCGCCTTGGCCTTTTCCTTCACCAGCGTCGCGCCCTTGCCGAGGCGTTTGCGCAGGTAGGTGAGCTTGGCGCGGCGCACCGTGCCCTGGCGTTCGACTTCAATCTTGTCCACGCGCGGGGAGTGCAGGGGGAACACGCGTTCCACACCTTCGCCGTAGCTGATGCGGCGCACCATGAAGGTCTCGTTGAGACCCGTGCCGCGCTTGCCCATGACGACGCCCGCAAAGATCTGGATGCGTTCCTTTTCGCCTTCGACAACCTTGGTGTGGACCTTGACGGAGTCGCCAACGTTGAACTTCGAGTCGTCTTTGCGAAACTGTTCCGATTCAATTTTCTTTTGTAATGCCTGGTTCATAAATTTTTTTAGTGATGCGTGATGCGTGATGCGTGAAAGTCTGTTCACGCAACACGCATCACTCGTCAATTTCTACTTCATCAAATCCGGCCGGTCTTTTTCCGTCCGCAACTTCGCCTGTTCTCGCCGCCATTTCTCAATCTCAGCGTGGTTGCCGTTCAACAGCACTTCCGGAACGTTCATCCCGCGAAAATCCGCCGGCCGCGTGTATTGCGGATATTCCAGCAGCCCGTGGCTGAAGGACTCGTCGCTCGAACTTTCGTCGTCGCCCAAAACTCCGGGCAGCAGCCGCGCCACCGTGTCAATCACCACCATCGCGGGCAGGGCGCCGTTCGTCAGCACGTAATCACCGATGGACAACTCGTCGTCCGCCAGCGTTTCTCGGATCCGCCCGTCAAACCCTTCGTAATGTCCCGTGACGAGCAGCAAATCTTTCTGCTGCGCCAGTTCGCGCGCGATGGACTGGTCGAACTTCCGGCCCGACGGCGAAAGCAAAATCACTTTCGTCTCCGGCCGCCGCAAACTTTCCACGGCCTCAAAAATCGGTTCCGGCTTCAGCAACATTCCCGGGCCGCCGCCAAACGGCCGGTCGTCCACGGTTCGGTGCCGGTCGTGCGTCCAGTCGCGCAGGTTGTGGATTTTCAAGTCCAGTCGGCCCGACTTGCGCGCCCGCATGATGATGCTTTCATCCAGCGGCCCGGCGAACATCGCCGGAAACAAAGTCAGCACGTCAATTTTCATGTCCGTTGGAGTTCAAGCTTCAGCTTGGCTCATTCAAATTTATCAACGAACAAGCTAAAGCTTGAACTCCAACTCCAACGCCAGCTCAACTCGCCGGTTTGTCTTCCACAATCTCCACCGAACAGCGCAGACCTTTTTTCGCGCTGCCGGCCAGCAGCAAAGAACGGATGGCGTTGATCGTCATGCCCTGCCGTCCGATGATCTGGCCCACGTCCGCCGGGTCGAGTCGCAGTTCATAGACAGTCGCGCCCGCGTGTTCCACCGGCGTGACGGTCACCGCGCCGGGGTTCTGCACGAGTCCTTTGACGACGTATTCGAGGAACTCCTGCATGACGCCAAATAAATCGTTAAGCCGCCGCCGGAGCCGCCGGAGCTGCGGTCGCCTTGCCCAGCTTCTTGATGAAGCTGGCCACGGTGTCGCTCGGCTGCGCGCCCTGGCTGATCCAGTATTGGGCGCGGTCCAGCTTGAGGGTGAAATTGTCGCCCGTCTTGAGCGGTTGGTAGGTGCCGATCTCCTCGATGAACTTGCCATCGCGGGGACTGCGGCCATCGGCGACGACAATACGGAACACCGGAGTGTTTTTCGTGCCGACGCGTTTCATGCGAATTTTTACTGCCATAAATGTTTCAAAAGAGCGCGAAAATTATCATGCACCCATGGTTTTGCAAGCCTTGATTTGATGAAAAAACGTCTGGCGGAGCGCGGCTGGACACTGCCCCCGTTTGCGAACCTGCCGGAATTTCAATTTCATTTGCAGAAATTCAAAGTTCACTTCGGGCTTTTGCCGCGTAAGCTGGCGTCGCTTGAAATCCACATTCCTTTTTCTCATGGCGGTTTTGTGTCTGGCCTTCGGCGCCTCCGCTGCGGATGCGACGAACGACGGCCATAAAATAAAAATCATCCTCATCGGCGATTCCACCATGACCGACAGCGCGGGCTGGGGGCTGGGCTTCAAACAATTTCTTGATCCCGACAAAACAGAGTTGATCAACGCCTCGCGGGGCGGGCGCAGCTCGATGAGTTTCATGAAGGAAGGCCGCTGGACGAACGCGCTCGCGCTGAAGGGTGACTATTATCTGATCCAGTTCGGTCACAACAACGAGCCGGGCAAGCCGGGCCGCTCCACGGACATGGCCACGTTCGTCAGCGACATGAAAAAATACGTGGACGACGCACGGGCCATCGGCGCGATACCTGTTCTGGTGACGCCGCTGGTGCGCCGGCAGTGGGACAAGGCAAATCCCGGAAAAATCAAATCAAGTCTCGCGCCGTATGCCGAGGAAGTCCGCAACATCGCCACCGAAAAATATGTGCCGCTCGTGGAGCTGCACGACCGCGCCAAGGAACTCTGCGAATCGCTCGGCAAGGAAAAATGTAATGAGTTCAGTCCGACCAAAACGGTGGATGGCACGAACACGTTTGACGGCACGCATCTCAAAGGCCCGGGCCACGTCATGTTCGCGCGGCTCGTCGTGGAGGAATTGCGCCGGGCCGAGCCGGAGCTTGCGCCCGTCCTGCGCGCCGAACCGCTCAATGCAAATCCCGAAGTCACCGACTCCAAATTCAACGCC
>JAYVCM010000180.1:0-6426 GCA_043749955.1 Limisphaerales bacterium
CGACCAGACCCGGCTGCGCATCGTCGCGCTCTTGGAGAAGGACGAGCTGTCCGTGAACGAGCTGCAGGAAGTCACGCGGCTCGGCCAGTCGCGCATCTCGACGCACCTCGGCCTGCTCGCGGACTGCGCGCTCGTGAAATCACGGCGCGAAGGCAAGCGCACGTTCTACAAACTCAATCCGCAGGCCGATTCCGTCGCCAGCGAATTCATCCAGCTCGCCATTCGCGGCGCGAAGGAACTCGCCGAACATGACGGCGATCAAATCAATTTGAAGCGCGTCCTCGCCCGCCGCAAAGAGCAGGCGCAGGTTTTTTTCAATCAAGTCGCCGGACGTTTTGACCGCGTCTATGGGCCGGGCCGCTCGTGGCAGGCGTTTGGACATTTGCTGCTGCGGATGCTGCCGGCCATCACCGTCGCGGACCTGGGCGCGGGCGAAGGGCTGTTGAGCGAACTGCTCGCGCGCCGCTGCAAAAAAGTCATCGCCGTGGACAACTCGGAAAAGATCGTGGCGTTCGGCGCGGCCAAGGCGAAGAAGAACCACCTCAAGAATCTCGAATTCCGCCAGGGTGATTTGCAGAACCCGCCGATTGAAGTGAACAGCGTTGACCTCGTGATCTTGAGCCAGGCCTTGCATCACGCCGCCGACCCGGCGGCAGCCTTGGCGAGCGCGGCGAAGTTGCTCAAGCCCGGCGGCCAGATTTTGCTGCTCGATCTGCTCGCGCACAAGTTCGAGAAGGCGCGCGAGCTTTACGGCGACCGCTGGCTCGGTTTCGCGGAGAGCGATCTGCACCGCTGGCTCGAAGCCGCCGGGTTCAAGAAGATTGAAATCAGCATCGTCGCTGCCGAGGAACAGCCGCCGCATTTCCAAACGATTCTGGCGAGCGGTGAGAAGTTCAGTTGATCCATCATCGGAACGCGCGAATGCCATCCCCGACTTTCTCCATCATCATACCGGCCATTCGTGTCGAGGCGGACATTGCCGGATGTCTGGAAAGCATCCGCCGGCAAACCTGCACGGATTATGAGGTCCTGGTCATGGATGGCGGCTCAACCGACCGGACGGTTGAACTGGTTTCCAACCAGGCCGGGGAGTTTGGCGGGCGGCTGTTTCTCCGCAGTGAAAAAGACGACGGAGTATATGACGCCATGAACAAAGGCATCCGTCTTGCCAGGGGCGAATGGCTTTACTTTCTCGGTGCCGACGACGTTCTGCATGACCCGCAGGTTTTGGAAAAGGTGGCCGCTTTCATTGTCAGCCAGCCCGGCAGCCATCTCGTCTATGGCGATGTGATCCTGCGGAGCAGTTCCCGCCGTTATGACGGGCCGTTTGACCTGGCCAAGCTTTTGCTGGAAAAAAACATCTGCCATCAGGCCATTTTTTACCGGCGGACGGTCTTCGAAAAAATTGGCAATTACAACCTGCGGTATCGGATTTGGGCCGATTGGGATTTGAACCTCCGCTGTTTTCAGCATCCGGCGTTCATCAACCGCCATCTGGATTTCGTGGTTGCCGATTACAATGACCTCACCGGGATAAGCATGGTGGAAGATCCAGAGCTAAAAAAGCTGCTGCCGGCATCTCTTTTGCGGGGAGTGAGCATCCGGAAGCTGCTCCGGCTTAAAACGGCCAATCTTTGGCGCAAAATCACCCGGACTTAACCTGCCACGAGGTTCACCCGCTTCTTCGGCACGACGATGACTTTCCCGATCGTCTTGCCTGCGTATCACAGCCGCCCCATTTTCAAATGATTCTGTCGAGCGGGGGGGGAAATAGCGGCGACGTTATTGCACCACCGTGCGATAGAAAAACGGGCCGTTCCCAACCGCGTTTGTGTCCTTGTAAACCGTGATGCCAGCCTGCCCGACGATGTTGCTTTGAACGTTTGAAAAACCGGAGAGATTGGAGCTGCGTTGGAGCAGATAATTTTTACCGCTGACACTTTGCCAGGAAACAATTACACCGACAGGATTGTTCGTCGGGATGGCCGAATACATTTGCAGCAATGACGCGGGATCTGTCGGATCCGTTCCCGCCATCCACTCCTGCCAGGTATTCATGCCATCACCATCGTCCTCGGTGAAATCTGCCGAGCCATCGGTCGGCAGGCCGTATTGCTGCAACCACGCGTAGGAAATGACCGACGTGGGCCATTGGTATTCGTAAGCGCCCACATCCACGGTGCCGCCGGCGATGCGCGGATTGCCATCGAAGTCGTAGTTGTTGGTCGAGAGAGAATTTTTCCCGGCATTGATGCACGACGAATCGGATTGCAGATGAAAATCGCCGCCGGGGTCAATGAACAAGGGTTCGTTGGTGAACGAGCTGGCGATGTTCGCATAAGCGAGCGAGGGCGTGCAGGAGCTTGTCAGCGCACAGCCGAAAATATTGGCGTTGGTGGCAGCCTGGTTGTAGTAAATGACCGAGTTGTTGAGCGTTGATTGATATGCCCCCGCGCCGTAGCCGGAGGTGATGGCGAGGTTGCCGACGATGGTGCAGTTATTTGCCAGACTGATGGCGATGCCAGCGCCATAACGAGCGGTGTTGCCGGTGATCACACAATTATTCAAAACTGCATTGTCCGCCCCGCCACCCATCCCGGACGAAGTAGTGTTGTTGTTGGCAATCAAGCAATTGGTCAGCGAGCCGCCATAAGCACCGCCGCCAGATCCCGAAAAATTATTTTGCACGACACAATTGCTCAAGCCGCATAAAAAAGTGCCGCCACCGGTGCCGCTGCCGGTCCGGTTGCTGGAAATCAGCGAGTCGTTTGCAGTGCAATTAAAAAGTCCGCCGCCGTTTCCGCCGGTGGTGGCGTTGTTGCTGGCCGTGCAATTTTTCAGAAATGAAAACGCGGCGGCACCGCCGCCTTGGCTGCTGGCGACGTTTGCGACCAGCAGGCAATTGGTCAATGACGCGCGATAAGCGCCACCATAGCTGCCGTAATTGGAAACTAGCGTGCAGTTGATCAGCACATTCGACACTGCGCCGCCGCAGAAACTCTGGTTGTTGCTCACCACGCAGTCAATCACGGTGCCGCGGCTGATTCCTCCGGAAGAGCCGCCGCCGCCGCCGCAGTAATTATTGGCGATGATGCAGTTGGTCACGAGGCAGTTGGTTGAATAGCAAACAACGCCACCGGCATAGCCAACAATATAGTTTGTGCTGTTCATCAACGTGAAGCCGGACAAGACCGACTGGTCAATGAGATGCGCACAGGCAAGCCCCGACTGTCCTTTGATGATGGTCACTTCCGGGCCGTTGACGCTTTGAATAGTCAGGGGTTTGCCCATTGAAAAAATGCGAGCACTCACCCCGCCCCAAATGCTTCCGCCCACAAAGCTGCCGGATCGATAAACCCCGTCGTTCACCAAAATTGTGTCACCGCCATACCCGGCGACGTTGATGGCATCCTGAATGTTCGTCGCCGCCGTTGCCCAACTGGTGTAGGGCGAAACGGGCGTATGCGGACTTGCGTCCACATAACGCGTTGCCGCCGTCGCGACCTCTGCAATGCAAGCCAACAAGACTGTGCCCGCCAATCTGATTTTCATAAGTGTCGCCCGAACTGTTACCTTACCGAAAAAAATATCAAGAAATTTTGATCGCAATTCTGCTGAATTTCCCGAAATCAAAGTGTTTCCACATTCTGAAGCGGCGGGATTCTAGTTGAAACCCGCATCGTCGCCGCCGAGGAAAAGCCACCGCACTTCTAGACCATTGGCGAGCGAAATAATAATCACGGCACCAATTCAAACGCGCCCAAGTCGGGCGCGGAGCCGGTGAAGGGAATCCCCACAGCCACGCCTTTATCAATCAGCGCGCTGCCGGGCTTGAGCCGGGCGAAATTATTTTCCGGCAAACTGCCGTCCGCACGACGAGGCGCGGCGGCGAGCGCGACTTCCAGCGCGAGAAAATCCGCGCGCGTGGCGGTGCTGATAAATTTCGCCGGCTTCTTCGGGTCGGGTGCCCAACTGTTGTGCTCGGAAACCACCATCGCCTCCAGCTTCGCGTCTTGGCGCGCGGACACGGGGTCGAACGCCACGCAGTTCTGCAAGATGTGCGCGTGCTTCTTGAATTCAAAATTCGTGCGGTTGTCCCATGCGGTGCAGTTCTGAACGGTGATGGGCGCGTCGTTGTTGTTGTCCTCAAAACCGTTGCCGCGCGAATTGTCGAACGCGAGGCAGTTGCGGACGAGATGCGACGCGGGCCGGTTCTGGCCGCCGAGCTTGAAGCCGTTGCCGTCGCCGTTGTATTTGTTCGTCGCGGAAACGAACAGCGTGGCATCGCCGTTGTGCCACGCCCAGCAATGTTCGATGGTCACGGCGAAAGTCGTCATGAAAAGATCCCAGCCGTCGTCGGCGTTCTCCCACGCGCGGCAGCCGATAAATTTATTTCCTGCGCCGGGAAACAACTTGCACGCGAAGCCGTCGGCGTTTTCGCCTTTTGTCTTCGGGTCGAAGTTGCGGAATGAATCGCAGTTCAACACGAGATTCGTTGCGGCCTTCGAACCATCGTTCTGCGATTTCTTGGCGAGGCCGATTTGCAAGCCGGTGTCGCCGTTGTGATGGAACACGCAATTTTCAATGATGTTGTGGCTGCCCTCCACCTTGATGCCGTTGTCGGGTGAATGGCAGATTTCCAGTCCTTTCAAGTGCCACCAGTCGCCGCCGAGAAAAATGCCGCGAGACAGGGCGCGAATTTTTTCATCGTCGGGCCACCAGCCCTCGAAACTCAACACAGGCTTTTCTCCTGGCGCGGCCCAAATTTTAATCGGCGCGGCGGCGGTGCCGGAGTTGGTGAGCTGAATCGTGGCGGAATTCGTGAACGTGCCGCCGTGAATAAAAATGGTGTCGCCGGGCGCGGCGTGGGAAACGGCCTGCGCCATGGATGCGAACGGCGCGGCGGCGGAACCGGGCGAGGTGTCGCTGCCGTTGGTGGCGACGTGAAAGGTAGCGGCGGAAAGCGGCAGGGTGGCGAGCAGTCCCGCAGCAAATATGGCAGTCAAATGTTTCATGGCTTTGGTGGTCAGGTGACCAAGGTAACACAGCGCAGATGCGAGTCACCTCAAGTAAAGTGCAGCGTGGGTTGAAAAATGAGCACCACAGAACGGACTGCGGCGTCTTGGACTTCGGCGACAGAGGGTGGAGGGGTGACGCCGCTTTGGAATGACCCGCGCAACTCGTAACCCATTCCACCAGCCGAAAGCGGTGCCAGCCCCCACCCCCGCTGTCACCGCAGTCCAAGATGCGCCGGGTTCAACTTTTCTTACGGCGCATATTCAAACGCGCCCAGGTCCGGCGCGACGCCGTTGAAGGGCTGGCCGACGTTCACGCCTTGATCAATCAGGTCGCTCCCGGCGACGAGCCGCGCGAAGCCGGCGGGCAAACTGCCGTCCGCCTGGCGCGGAGCCTTGGCGGCGGTTTCGGTGAGATCGCCAAAATCGGCGGCGGTGGCGGTGACGGCCAGGTTCCAGGTGTTGTTTAACTGGAGCGGGTTGTTGTCCTCGCTGAAATTGTTGCCGGGGCTGGTGGCTTTGCGCAGGATGCCGACGTTGTTCTTGAACACATTTTTTTTCCGGAATTCACGGTGCCTTCATAAAAGTAGTTGTAGCCGCTCGAGCCATTCGTGAACGACAGACAGTTGATGACGACTTCACCATCCCGGTGGCTGTTTTGCGTGAAGCCGTTGACCTTGCAAGCGAACGCCACGCAGTTGTAAGCGTAATGCGTCCCCAGCGAACTGCCGCCCGCGCCGTCGCCGCCCATTTTGAAACCATTGCCGTTGCCCTGACCGGTGAAGGCGCTCTTCCACACCCAGCAGTTGCTGATGACCACGCTGTAATCCGTCTCGAACAAATCCCAGCCGTCGTCGGAATTTTCCCAGGCGCGGCAGCCACGAAAAACATTGCCCGTGCTGCAACCGGCTTTGGCCGCGAATCCGTCGCCGTTGTTGCCGCCGCTGCTGGCCTGAAAGTTCCGGCAGGAATCGCAGTTCAGGATCAGCGCGTTGGTGGCCTTCACGCTGGTGCTGCCGAGGATGGCGCCGTCGTTGTTGCAGTCATGCACCACGCAGCCCTCGATGATGGCACCGAAACCGCCGACAAAAATCCCGCTCTCCGTCGTGCAGTTTTTCACCTCGATGCGTTTGATGTGCCAGTAGTCCTTGCGCAAATCCAACGCCTTGTTGATGGCGGTCATCGTCGCGAAATCAAACACCGGCCGCTCGCCAGGATACGCCCAGAGCTTGATGTAATTCGGCGGGTCACTGGCGTTGATTTGCAAATTGACCCCATTCCCCCGCATTGCTAGGCTCTTCACCCGTTTCAAAATTTTATGTCAAAAGTCTATACCGACAAAGACGCCGATCTCGGCGTGTTGCAAAACAAAACGCTGGCGATCCTCGGCTTCGGCTCGCAGGGCCACGCC
>JAYVCM010000181.1:0-6156 GCA_043749955.1 Limisphaerales bacterium
TGGATCAAAGTTATCAATTGGAACCTTCGCAGGTGGCGGGCTTTGTCCAATCTTACCGGAGCATCATTCCCGAATCCATTGCGGGCGCCAGCGCCGGCGCCAAATTTGAAACCTATAACATTTCCATTGAACAAAAATTTCGCACCGGAACTTATCTGGGAATTTCCGGTGAGCTGCTGAATTCCTCCGTCCGCCGGACTGCCGGGGCCTTTGATTATCTGCTCGACGAACTGGACCACCCCGTGCCATCCGGGCTGCGCGAAAACTTGGAGTATCAGGAAAAGTCGCTCCAGTTCACGGCCAACCAGTTGCTGGGTGAGGAATGGGCGCTGGGTGCGCGCTATCGTTTAAGCCAGGCCGTCTTGAATGACAGTTACATTGACGTGCCAAACTCTCTTCCCAACGGCTTTGTAAATTTCCAGCCAAGGCAACGGACCAAAGGTGTTCTGCAGCAGTTGGATTTGTCCGCAATCTACAACCATCCCAGCGGTTTTTTCTCGGAAGGCGAGGCTCTCTGGTTTGGTCAAAGCAACACGGGCTATGCTCCTGGCGAGCCGGGCGACAACTTCTGGCAGTTCAATGTGTTTGTCGGCTATCGTTCCCCCCGCCGGAACGCCGAGCTGGTGCTGGGCCTGCTCAACCTCGCCGGGCAGAACTACAATTTGAACCCGCTCAACAACTATAATGAACTGCCACACGATCGGACGCTGACGGTGCGCTTGCGGCTGAATTTTTAGGCCAGTCTGTTTGGCTTGGCCGATGACCGGTGAGGAGGAGAATCCTAGAACGAGACCTCTGCAAACCCGGAGCGCCGGTCTCCGACCCGGCCTGAATAATCTGGTTTTCCCAACACGCCGGGTCGGAGACCGGCGCTCCATAACGTGCACAATGGGTCTTGCAGAGGTTTCATAACATCATTAAACATCGTTACCTTGAGTTTTATGGAAGAAACCCGTCCAAGGTTATGGCATAAGCGTTCGTGGGAACATTGTTGGTAAAGTAGATGGTGAACCGGTAACTCGGGCTGCCGGGCGGGTTGGGGACAGTTACCTTGGTTTTAGCACAGGAGTTGTCCCCAAACTTTCCAACGTATTCAATTTTCGTATTTGTCCGATTGGCATCCATCGCGTAGAAGACCGTGGTGGTGTTGGTGTCCGGCTTCCAGCCCCAGCCGTTGGCGATGGTCTTGGTGTAATTGACATATCCGACATAAGGTCCGGGACAAGAGCCTGACCCCCCGCCACCGAGCAGCGGAAGACCAAACACCGTGATCGGGTCAATTCCGGTCTGCGGATCCACGGTGTTGGTATAAACCATGAGCGAGGCGGCGCGCGTCGGCACAACTTCGATGTCCTTGAAAACGTTGCACAGGTAATAGCCCACATCGCTGATCTGGGCGTCTTTGATGGTCAGCGAACTGTTAGTTTGATCCGGCAGCGGCACGCCGTTGCGCAGCCATTGATAACCGTCGGCGTTCTGCGCCACCACCTTGAAGGTGGCGTTGGAGCTGAAATACACCATCTGGTCTTCCGGCTGCCGGAGGATGACCGGAAATTCCGGCTGGGTCGCCACCTGGACGACCGGCACGGGATCGGCGGAATACGCATGACGGCCGGCCAGCAGGAGGAGTCCGGCAACCAGCGACAAAGGGATTTTTTGAAGGTTGATATTTTTCATAGGGATTTTGATGGTTCTAATCGGCAACAATGTTCTTATCGGCAACATGAATACGCGGTTTGAGGGGAAATCTTTCAAATTATAATTTTATCGCGCCGCGCAAACTCTGGCCGGGCAAATTTCGCCTGAAAGCCATGAGCCGAAGGCCGACCCTGTTTCCGGTGGCAGGGGAAGAAAAGTGTCTAGCCTGCAAATTTCACAAGTTCGGGACGAGGATCTTGACTCCCTCTCATTAACACCCCACTTCAGTGGGGTGTTGCGGCGGCGCGAACCTCGAAACCGTTTCAACGGTTTTTCACACTCCGTCCAAAACCATTGAAACGGTTTACGGGGCACCCGGTTCGTCACCACCCGGCTAAAGCCGGGTGTTAATGAGAAATGACTGCGCATTGTCAAAAAATTTGTGAAATGTTCGGGCTAGGTCTGCTCCTTTGGCCCGGGCTTCCGGCTTTGTCCCGCTGGGCGGTATTTCGGCGCTCGGATTTCGAACTTCGGATTTAAGATCAGCTTCCCGGTCTTTGCACAAAACACTTTTATCCATTTTAGTTTTCCATAAACTCCGGCATCGCAACTTTTGGGCGCAAAGTGAAGGCCAAGGCCACCAAGCCAAACCGTTTTTTGACATCCGCGCTGGGGGCGGCGTTGGCGGTGCTTGGCGGTTTGCTGTTGTGGCAGATGTCGCTGGGGGATGCCTGGGTCAATGCCAGCTACGACTATTTATTCCGGTTCGGCCATCATTCGGCCACCAACAAAGTCACGCTCATCCTGATGGACAATGCGGCCTTCGCCCAATACCATCAACCGCGCGGACAACCTTGGGACCGGGCGCTGCACGCGCAACTGCTGAACCGGCTGGCGGACGATGGCAGCTCGCTGGTGGTGCTGGATTCTTTTTTCCGCGAACCGGGTGATCCGGCAAAAGACGCCGCGTTCGCCGCCGCGATGCGCCGCCAGCGGCACATGGTCCTGATGGCCGAGCAGCTTCAGATCACCCATGCGGATCTGGACGGCGTCCAGCCCAATCTGCCGTGCGCTCCATTCCTCGAGGCGGCCGGAGCCAACAACTGGGGCGTGGCCTTTCTGGTTCCCGACCATGATTCCATTGTGCGGCGGCAATGGCCGTTTCCCTCGCCGGGGCCGTATCCGAGCCTGCCGCAGTCCGCCGCGCAACTGGCGGGCGCAAACCTAAGTGAAGCCGCGCAGGAACGGTGGCTCCGCTATTACGGCCCGAAGGGCGGCTGGACGCGGATGAGCTATGGTTACGCGCTCACGCAGCCGCCGGGTTATTTTCGCGACCAGATTGTCTTCATCGGCACCCAGCCCGAAAACTCCGTCCCGGGTGGCGACCCCACTGACAAGTTCAGCACGCCCTACACCCGCTGGACCAGCGAGGCCTGCGGCGGCGTGGAACTTTTGCTGACCACTTTTCTGAACCTGCTGAATGATGATTCGCTGCAACGGCCCGCTGGCTGGATCGAGCTGGTCCTTTTCACCGCGTCGGGAATTTTTCTGGGCGGCGGACTGTGCCGGATGCGCTGGCGGCTCGCGCTGGCCGTCGCGTCCGGTGTTTTTTTGGCGGTGTCATTGTCCGCCGTCCTGTTGAGTTACTACACCAGCTACTGGTTTCCGTGGCTGATCATTGCCGGCGGACAGTTGCCGTGCGCTCTGGCCTGGACGATGGCGGCGGGCCTTCGCCGGGCACCTGACTCCGGCAAAAAGAATGTGCTGGCAACCTTGCCGCACACTCCGGGATACGAATTGATTGATCCGCCTTTCGGTGAAGGCGCTTACGGCAAGGTCTGGCTGGCGCGCAACGCCGCCGGCCAATGGCGCGCCTTGAAGGTGATCTACCTCGCGAAATTTGACGGCAATCCCGGCCCGTATGAACGCGAATTCAACGGCATCCAAAAATACCAGCCCATTTCCGACCAGCATCCCGGCCTGCTGCGCGTGGATTTTGTCAGCAAAAAAATGGCCGGCTATTTTTATTACGTGATGGAACTGGGCGATTCACTGGAGCCTGGCTGGGAAACCAGTCCGGCCACCTACCAGCCGCGTGATCTGGGCAGCGAACGCGCCCGGCTGCGGGGGCGAAGGTTGCCGGTGAAAGACTGTGTGCAGATCGGCATCACCCTGTGCGAGGCGCTGGATTTTCTGCACCGTCAGGGAATGACGCATCGCGACATCAAGCCGCAGAACATCATTTTCGTCAACGGCCAGCCCCGGCTGGCGGATCTGGGACTGATCACGGAAATCCGCCCCGCCGACCAGGAACGGACGCTGGTCGGCACCCCGGGTTACATGCCGCCATCGCCGGAACGGGCGGGCACGGCTGCGGCGGATATTTATGCCCTCGGCATGGTGCTGTATGTTCTTTGCACTGGCCGTGCCCCGGCGCTGTTCCCCGAGATCGCCACCACGCTCGTGGGCACCGGGGAACCGCCCGAATTTCTGCCCTTGAATTTCGTCATCCTCAAAGCCTGCCAGCCGTTCCCCGCCGACCGCCATGCTTCCGCCGCAGAAATGCGCGCCGACCTGGAAAAAATCCGGGCGGCAATTTAACCGGCGGGCCGGGCCGGGCGTCGCAACCGTGCGGCGGCAAACCGAAGATTTTCCCGCCGGCGGGCATTATTTTGAATTTTCCTTGAAAGATTCCGAGAGCGCCAACGTATCCGTTAATGGAAGAGTGCAAACTTATTTTTTAATCATTGTGGCCGGCAGCATACTGGCGTGTGCGGCGAGTCTGGCGGCGTGCATGATGACGCGGCGCGATTTGCGGCTGCGGGCGCTCGCGCAGCAGGAGATCCAGGCCAGCCTGACCTTGATGGAATCCATCATGGAAAGCATCCCGGCGCGCGTCTTCGTCAAGGATTTGGAGGGCCGCTATCTGTTCGTCAACCGCCAGTTCCTGAAAATTTCCGGCCGTTCGCGCGAGGAGATCCGGGGCCGGACGGACTTTGACCTTTCCCAAAAGGAACTCGCGCCGGCCGCCGACGAACATTGGCGGACGGTTCTGCAGACCGGCCAGCCGGTGGAGTTTGAGGAGATGGTCCTCTATCCCGACGGCTTGCGCCCGCATCTGGCCCTCAAATTTCCGGTGTGCGATGCGGCGGGAAAAATCTGCGCCCTGGCCGGCATCTCGAAGGACATCACCGAACACAAGCAGCTCGAGGATCAATTCCTGCGGGCGCAGCGGCTGGAAAGCCTGGGCGAACTGGTCAGCGGCATCGCCCATGATTTGAACAACACGCTCGTGCCGGTCATCATCGGGGTGGAAATTCTGGAAGGGGAGACGCTTTCGAAAGACGCCGCCGACATGGTTCACACCATGGGTGACAGCGCCCGTCGCAGCGCCGAAATGATCCGGCAGATGCTCATCTTTGCGCGGGGCGGCGAGGCCGTCAAATCTCTCGTCCGTCCGGACCAGCATCTGAAAGAAATGTGCCAGATGATTGCGGACACTTTTCATGAGTCCATTGACTGCCATGTGCGCATCGGCGAAAATCTGCACCCGATTTTTTGCATTCCCACGCAGATCCACCAGGTGTTGATGAACCTGTGCGTGAACGCGCGGGACGCCATGCCGGCGGGCGGCACCCTCACCCTGGCGGTGGAAAACGTGTCTCTGAACGCCCAGCAAGCCGCCCAACACGCCGGTGCCCGGCCGCGTGAATATGTCTGCATCAGCGTCGCCGACACCGGCTGCGGAATTCCGCCCGACCAGCTTGAGAAAATTTTCCAGCCGTTCTTCACCACCAAGCCGCCCGGCAAAGGCACCGGTCTGGGGCTTTCGACCTGTCAAAGCATTGTCAACAACCACGAAGGCTTCATCACGGTGCAGAGCGGGATCAACTCCGGCACCGAGTTTAAAGTTTATGTGCCGGCGGCCGACGCGACGCCGGTGGATTTGCCCGCCGCACAAATGAATTGTGTCGCGCACTGAATTGCAGCCGGGCCGGCGGGTGTCCACGGTTTTTTTGGAAATGAAATTTTGAAAACAGCATGAAACCATTCTTGCCAAGGTCGTGCGCCTTGGCGCGCCGAATTCCGCGCGTCGCGCGTCGCGGCCCACCGCGCTGGAACGCGAGACGATGCTCGTCCCCCAATGGATCGCCGAAGGCGTCGTGCAGGAGGTGGAACGCTTTCTCAACGCGGACTTGCCCGCCAATTTCGCCGGACGGCTCGCGGCCCAGGCGCAGCATCTTGATTCGCGCCACAAACATTTTCACAAAGGCATGGGCCGTCCCGGCAATCGCGGGCGGGAAAACCTGCTGCTGTTCATGCGCCACTGGACGGCGGGCTGGCTCAAGCGCGAACGTTACGCGCGCTGCAAAAAACCACCGTGGTCGTTCGGCGATGGCCAGCGGTTGCCGGGCTAATACCATTTCTCAAAAACAATCGGTGCGTTGGTAGGGCGTCGCTGCCGCGACGCTGGCGTGAATCACCGTTGTTGCGGGGAAGCGGCGCGGCAGCGCCGCC
>JAYVCM010000182.1:0-4623 GCA_043749955.1 Limisphaerales bacterium
TCGCGCGGTGCTGTGAAATCAAGGCGGATGTCGTCGGCCAGGACGAAACGGAGAGCGGCCTGCGCGCGATTCTGAATTTCGGCCACACCATCGGCCACGCGATTGAGAACAGTTCCGGCTACGGAAAATTCCTGCACGGCGAGGCGATTGCCATCGGCCAGGTCGCGGCGGCCAGGTTGTCGCACAAAATTCTCGGCCTGCCGTCGGGCGACGTGGAGCGGATAAAAAAATTGTTCGTTCATGCCGGCTTGCCTGTGAAAATAAAATTAAGCGCCGCGCCGCGCAAAAAACTTTTCGCCGCGATGAAGCTCGACAAAAAAGTCAGCGGCGGCGAAGTCAAATTTGTTCTCGCCAACAGAATCGGCAAGGTCGTCTGGGGCCAGAAAGTTTCACCGGGATTGGTGAACGAGGTTTTGC
The DNA here is from genome assembly GCA_043749955.1 of Limisphaerales bacterium. GTDB lineage: Bacteria > Verrucomicrobiota > Verrucomicrobiia > Limisphaerales > UBA11358 > UBA11358. The sequence goes on from JAYVCM010000182.1 coordinate 418, forward strand.
CCTGAATCCGCCGCATTTTCTGCCGGCGGTAAAATTTCTTCCGTTTGCGTTTTACTCTGCGGTTCGACTTCGCTAAACCATGCGACCGTTTCTCGAATGAACGCAACCCACATCCATAAAATTGCCGGTGAACTGAAATCCCGTTCACCTGGCACCCGGCAGATATTCCAATTATGAAAGAAAAGAAACCGACGAAGTCCAAACGCGACGAGCAGGCGCAGTTGCTTGATTTGCTGCGCATCATTCTGCCCAAGGTGGAGATTGACCCCGCGCTGGCGGAAAAAATCTATGCGGCATTTGAAGCGGAACTGCGCGCGAAGAACCGTGCCAGTTCGTTTGAAAAATTCTGCGAGCGGATCGCGCTGCCGGATCTGGAGGCGAAGACGCTGGAGGAGGTGAAACAGCAGCTCGTCGCCGGTTTTGGCGATGCGGATCTGGACCTCGAGCCGAATGAAGATGGCAAAGGCTTGCGCGTGGATGTTTCGCTGCCGGACGGCACCCAGTTTCACAGCCGGATTCTCGTGCGCCCGCTCGCGCCGGAAGGCAGTGACGAACAGGAAATCACGCTGAAGTTCGTGTCGTTCCCCGCCGCCTTGCCCGGTGATCCAGAATTAATCTGGGCGCTGGCCAAGCGGGAAAACATGACGAATGAAGAAGCGGGCATCGCCCTGAATAAAATCGAGGACGAATTCTGGGCTTCCAAGACGGGGCAGAAATTGATGCGCGACCGCGTGGAAAAAAGTTTCCCAGAATTCATCGCGCGCGTGCCGGCGGCCATGCTGGGCGATGCGGGCTTGAAACGGCATTACAAACTGCCCGAGGCGGTGAAGGTTCTGCGTGCGCCGATGAAGAAGGCGTGATGCGGAAATGATTGCGGCTGGCGCAAGCCGGTGACGGGGTTCAGCCCGCTTCAACTTTCGCAAGCGCGCGACGCAGCCGATGCCGGGCCGCCTTTGATTCGTGAGGCGAAGCGGCGTGAACGCCGCGCGCCGCGCACGCCTGGCCAGCCGCATTTTTTATGCGGTGCGGGCTTGAACTGGATTTTTCCCGCCCCTAATCTGCTGCGAACACCAAAAGCCAGATTCAATTTTATGAAAACCCTCGCCACGCTGCTGCTGCTGTCGCTGATTGCTTTCGCGCCGAACCTCGGGCGCACGGCAGATAAAAAAATTATATTCATCGCGGGCAGGCCGAGCCATGGCCCCGGCGAACATGAGCATCGCGCCGGCGTGCTGCTGTTTCAGAAATGTCTCGCGGATTTTCCGGGCATCACCGTGGAAGTTTTCACGAACGGCTGGCCGTCCGATTCTGCCGCGTTGAAGGGCGCGGCGGCGGTGGTGATTTACAGCGACGGCGGCGGCGGGCATCCGGCGTTGCAAGCCGACCATTTGCAGCAGCTCGATGCGCTGATGAAGCAGGGCGTCGGGCTGGCCTGTTTTCATTACGCGGTCGAGCCGACGATTGAAAATGGGCAGACGGAATTTCTCGACTGGCTCGGCGGCTGTTTTGAAATCAACCGTTCGGTGAATCCCGACTGGGAACCGGATTTCAAAACGTTGCCCGATCATCCCATCGCGCGCGGCGTGAAGCCGTTTAAGATCAAAGACGAATGGTATTTCAACATGCACTTCCGCGACGGACTGAAGGGCGTGACGCCGGTTCTCGCCGCCGTTCCCGATGCGGACACCATGTATCGCGCCGACGGGCCGCACGAGGGCAATCCCGGCGTGCGCGTGGCGGTGGCGCGCGGTGATTTGCAAACCGTCGCGTGGGCGAACGAGCGGACGGATGGCGGACGGGGCTTTGGTTTTACGGGCGGCCATTATCATCGCAACTGGGGCAACGAAAATATCCGCAAGGTCGTGCTGAATGGAATTCTTTGGGTCGCCAAAGTCGAAGTGCCGGCGGACGGGGTGAAATCAACCGTGACCGCCGAGGACCTCGAACAGAATCTTGATCCCAAAGGGGGAAGGGTGAAAGCGAAGCCGGCGGTGGTGCCAGCGCCGGTGGCGAAGTGATGTGGCGGCGGGCGTCTCGCCTGCCGTAGAGCCGTGGCTTCCAGCCCGGCGGAAAAAAACCTCACGCACTCGCGACGCGTCCGGTCATTTCGTGAGCGTCAACAAATGCGCACGCCAAGCCGGGCGGCGGGACGCACGCCCACTACGTCAGGCAGGATGCCTGACGCTACATCACGACGTAGCGGCGGGCGTCTCGCCTGCCGTAGAGCCGTGGCTTCCAGCCCGGCGGAAAAAATCTCACGCACGCACAGCACGCTCGGTTATTTCGTGAGCGTCAATAATACCCACGCCAAGCCGGGCGGCGGGACGCACGCCCTCTACGTCAGGCAAGATGCCTGACGCTACATCGTCACATTCCGCTTGCCGTTGGCGCATTTGCCTGACACGTTTTTTCCATGAGCGAATCCGACACGCCATCCAACCCGCTGGTTGCCGGGCTGCATTTTCGCGGCAAACTTCCGCATCTCAAAAAAGAGGGCGCAGTTTATTTCGTCACGTTTCGTCTCGCCGGTTCCCTCCCGGCCCACGAAATCGCCCGGCTCAAGCACGAGCGCGCGGCCATTCTTGAGCAAGCCCGCGCCGCCAAAAGTCCGCTGACGTGGCACGAGGAGGAACAACTGCTCGCGTGGTATTGCGACAAGGTCGAGGCGTTGCTGGATGCCGGACACGGCGCGTGCTGGTTGAGCAAACGGGAGATCGCCAGCCTGGTTGCGGACGCGCTGAAATTTTTTGACGGCCAGCGCTACGAACTTCGCGCGTGGGTCGTGATGCCGAATCATGTTCACGTCATCGTCTGGCCGCTGCCGGGCCACACGTTGAGCGACATTCTGCACAGTTGGAAATCGTTCACGAGCAAAGCTGCCAACAAATTGCTGGGGCGCACCGGGGAATTCTGGCAGGGCGAATCGTTCGATCATTTGATCCGTGACGAGGCGAGTCGCGCGCGGCTGGTGGCGTATGTGGAAAATAATCCGGTGAAAGCGCGGTTATGCAAAGCTCCCGAAGACTGGCAATGGAGCAGTGCACGCGCGCGGCGGCCAGCGACGTAGCGGCGGGCGTCCCGCCTGCCGTAGAGCCGTGGCTTCCAGCCCGGCGGAAAAAACCGCACGCACTCGCGGTGCGCTTGGCCATTTCGTGAGCGTCAACAAATACGCACGCCAAGCCGGGCGGCGGGACGCACGCCCTCTACGTCAGGCAGGATGCCTGACGCTACATCACTTCGCGTAGCCGGCTTTGGGTTTGCCGTCGGCATCCAGTTTGTCGCACGCCCACAGGACACCGCGCGTGACGAGGTCGAGATAGCGCGCGTCGGAAACGGTTTCGTTGTTGTGGCCGATGGTGGTGGAGAAGACGCGCGTTTTTCCCTGATAATTATTTTCCCACGCGACGACGAAATCATTTGTCCGCTGCGGTTCACCGGTTTTGTTTTTGATGACCTGCACGCCATGCGCGAGCGCGTGGGCGGTGGGGAAGACTTGCACGTTGTTGTAATGCTCTTCGTTAATGGTCGTCCAGTCCGCAAGGCCGGTGGTGACGGCGTTGGTTTTGTCGGTGAAGGAAATGGCAATCGGTTCCTGCGGGCCGTGGCCGCTGGACTGGAGGCCGAGGTATTCATACCAGTGCGAATTGTCCGCGCCCGCCGCGACGGGCTTGGTGAATTCGCCGAAGCGGTAACAGTGCATGGCGCAATGCAGATTCACGCCGGGAACGCCGTCCTGATGCGGCTTGAGCACCCCTTGGATGATGGCCGGGTCGGTGATGTCCGCCGCACACTCATCGTGGATGACGACGTCGTAACCTTTCGCGTAATCGGGATGGCCGTAGATGGGCAGGGCAGGGTGCGTATTGCCGTCGGCGGAGTAGATGATGTCCACGGTGACATTCGCACGCGACTCGAGACCTTGCTTGAGGATGTCTTTTTGTTTTGCGTAATCGTGGCAGCAGCCGCCGGCGATGAGCAAAGCCTTGAGGGGCCTGGGTGATTCTTGCGCCAGCAGCGCCGGGGAAATCGCCAGCGTGCAACCGATGACAAAGGTGCGGTAAAATTGGAGCGGGGAATTTTTTTGCATGGCGATTACTAGCACGCGGAAATTTTCCAGACAAGCAGGAAGTTGTTGGGAACGCGGGCACGGGTGCATCTTGACACTGTTCTTAAATTGTAGGGGCGGTGATGAATTTCCCCCTTCCG
>JAYVCM010000183.1:0-6475 GCA_043749955.1 Limisphaerales bacterium
TGCGACGGCCCGTCCTCCGTAGCAGGGCTACTGCGGAGGGTGGACGCGTTCATCCAACGGCGCGGGTCGGCCTCCCACGCGTCCAGCAACACCTCCGCCACGCGCCGCAAACTGACGCCTGCCGGCAGCGTGACCGGACGGTTTTCTGTGCGCGTGGCCATCATTTTGATGGCTCAATTTTGCCGGAAAATGCCGGTGAAAGAAAGCTGATTCGAGCTTTGAAACCTTCAAAATTATTTTCCGATGCGCGGACGCCATCATAATCGCGAAGCGTCTGGACTGCGTCCGCTTTAGCGACGCTTTCGTGCGGGCGAAATCGGTCCAATGTTCAACGCTCTCGGCGCGCCCCAAAAGCGGTGCTGAAGCATCCGCAGTCCAGACGCTTCGCGACCACCGGACGCGTTCGTCAGCAATCCATTTTTTGAAAACATCCTGAAGTGCCATCTTCGTTTTGCACGCTTGACTTCAATTCCGTTTCCCGCCGAAATGCAGGCATGATCACCCGTCGAGATATATTCGTCGCCACCATTTCCATTTTCACCGCCGTCGCGGGCCTGACGCTCGCGCAGTCCGCCGGCAAACCGGTGATGCACTCGTGCGTCTTCAACTGGGCCGACCTCAAGGCCGCGCCCACGAAGATCGGCGAGCGCCGCACGGTGTTCGACGCGCCCACGCCGACGCTCGCGAATTTCGAGTGCCACATCACGACGCTCAATCCGGGCGAGTCGCCGCATCCGCCGCACCAGCACGCGGACGAGGAGTTGATGGTGGTCAAGGAGGGCACGCTTGCGGCGTTGCAGGGAGACCGGACAAACATCGTCGAGGCGGGCGGAATTATTTTTGAGGCGTCCAACGAGCTGCATGGCCTGCGCAACATCGGCACGAACCGCGCGACGTATTTTGTCTTCAAGTTTGCGCCGCATGATCTGGTGAAAGGGAAATAAAATTCCAAGCTCCAATCGCCAGGCTTCAGAGAAACTTCAAGCCACAAACATCGAGGCCGGCGAGGGCGACGCGCGGAAACAACTGGCACGCCTGGCTTCGCCGCGCGCCGCCGGTTTCCGGTTGCGGAACGCTCCTTCAATTTCGCAGTGCGCGGGCTACTACCACACTTTGCAAAGTGTGGTAGCTGGCCCGGAGCGGCGGGGAGGCTTTGCCGGTCGCACAGGACCATTGGCATCCGCAGCGGTTGCCTCAGCAGACGGCCAGAGGCCAATCATCACGGGCGGATCACCCGCGCCACTCAGCGGAGCTGCGCGGCGGTGGCTTCGGGCTTGCGACGATAATTGAAGCTTGGCGCCTCTCTGGCGGTTGGAGCTTGGAGCTTCCCTCGCTTGCGCCTCGACTCGCGTTTCCAAAATGTTAATTTGCCCGCCATGAGCGATCTCACCATCGGCCTCTTGAGCGCGCTGCTGGCCACCAACCAGCCGCAGGCCGTCAGCAACCTGGTGCAGCAGCACACTGGCATCGCCGTGCGGATGGTCAACCCCGACGACCCGGCGGAAAAGGAACTGCGCCAGTGGATGATTGCGGACGACGACGCCCTCGCCGAGGTGAACGACTGGATCAGCACCAACACCATCGCGCGCACGAACGCGCCGGCCATCGCGGCGTTGAACCAGCGCATCCACACGCGGTTCGAGGCCGTGAAAATGGGCTACGACGGTTTTCTCCGCAATCATCCCGACAGCGCGCGCGGCTTTCTGGCCTACGGCAGTTTTCTGAACGACATCGGCGACGAGGACGGCGCGAAGGTGCAATACGAAAATTCCAAGCAGCTTGACCCGAAAAATCCCGCCGTCTGGAACCAGCTCGCCAATTACTTCGGCGAACACGGCGAACTCACCAACGCCTTCACCGGCTACGCCGAGGCCATCCGGCTGGAACCGACCGAGCCGGTCTATTACCAAAATTTCGCCACAACGGTTTATCTTTACCGCAAGGACGCGCGGGAATTTTACAGCATCAATGAGCAGCAGGTGTTCGACAAGGCGCTCGGCCTTTACCGGCAGGCGATGAAGCTCGCGCCCGACAACCTGGTGTTCGCGACGGATTACGCCGAGAGCTACTACGGCATCAAGCCGCTCCGCACCAACGACGCGCTGGTCGCGTGGACAAACGCGTTGAACATCGCCAAGGACGAGAACCAGCGCGAAGGCGTCCAGCTCCACCTCGCCCGCGTGAAGACCGCCGCCGGATTTTTCGACGAGGCGCAGGCGCACCTCGACACCGTGACGAACGCGGCGTTTGCCGATTTGAAAAGGCGTTTGATCCGCAGCCTCGCCGACCACCGAAATCCGCCGACCAATGCCGTTGAAGAAATTTCCACGCACAACATCGCCACCAATCTTGTGACCGGCGCGACGAATTTCGTTGCGGTAACGACCAATCAATTGCCGGCTTTGACGAACCGTGTGCCGGGGCTGATCGGTCCGCCGTTTTTTTCTCCGAAAGTTGTCGCGGCGAGGTCAAACGTCCCGCCACTGGTTCCAAAGCATCTCGATTTTCAGACCCCGCCACCCGGGTTGCCGCAACCAAAGCCGCAGTGAGATTGGCAAATTCAGACTTTGTGTCTGCGCGCCTTTGTGGTGAAATCATTCCGGCATGAGCTTCTACGACCAGTTGAAATTTGATGCGAACGGTTTGATCCCCGCCATCGTGCAGGAACAGAAAACCGGGCGCGTGGTGATGATGGCGTGGATGAACCGCGCCTCGCTCGCCACCACCCTCGCCACCGGCAAGACGCATTTCTGGAGCCGGTCGCGCCAGAAATTCTGGATGAAGGGCGAGGAAAGCGGCCACACCCAGACCGTCAAGGACATCGCCTTCGACTGCGACGGCGACACGCTGTTGATTCAGGTCGAACAAAACGGCCCGGCCTGTCACGAGGGTTACCAGTCCTGTTTCTTCCGTTCCGTCGCCGGCCAGGACGGGACGTTCAAGATCACCGAACGGCAGTTGCTCACGCCCGGACAGATTTACGGGAAGAAAAAATAACGGGGGCCAGGCCGCCCGCCAGGAAATTTTCCTTTTAGTTTTGTGTGGCGCAGCCGGCGAAGAATTGGTCAATTGTCCCCGTTCCAACGGAGGCCGGCAACCAATCTCGAATCATGAGCGCATCAAACCCGACCGGAGAAAAAATGGCGATCGTGGACATCATTGAACCCGGGCGCGCCGAGGACGCGCTCCGCCGCCAGCACGACCTGCTGCGCACGCTCATTGACAACCTGCCGGATTATATTTACGTGAAGGATGTCGATGGGCGCTTCCTGACGGCCAACATCGCGGTGGCCCGGCTGATGGGCGTGGCCACGCCCGATGATCTGCTGGGGAAACGCGACGCGGACTTTTATCCGGAGCACGCCAGCGCGGAGTTCCGGGCCGATGAGGAAAAGGTGTTCCATGGCGGATCGGTCATCAGCAAAGATGAGCCGAACACCGACAAACTTGGCCGGCGGACGGAGATTCTCACGACCAAGGTTCCGCTGCGCGACGACGCCGGAAAAATCATCGGCCTCGTCGGGATCAGCCGCGACATCACCGAACTGAAACATAAGGAGCAGGCCCTCCAGTCCGCCCTGGCCGGGCGGGAAAAAAGCGTCGCCGAGCTGCAGGATGCGTTGGGCCATGTGAAGACGCTGCACGGCCTTCTGCCCATGTGCGCTTTTTGCCACAAGATCCGCAATGAGGAGGGCAAATGGGAGCGGCTGGAAGCTTACATCAGCAGCCGCACCGAGGCCGACTTCACCCACGGCTTCTGCCCGGAATGCAACGAGAAACATTATGGAGTGAAGATGTCGTCCGCTCCGCCGCCGGCGAAGTGAGGGCGGAGGCGGTGGCTCGTGCCCGGCGCCGGGCATTCAGGTTTTCGGATTTTCTGTTTTCCAACTTTGCCGGTTTGCTTCATCTTCCCCGCCACGAATTTCTATGGCTGAAAAAACCAAGCACCATTACGACTAGAGCAGACGGCAAGGGGCTGTCTTTGTCCCATGAATGAGAGCCTGACAGAGCTTCTGCTGAAGCAGACGAAAAATCTGCCCGCGCAACAACTGCGTGAGGTGATTGACTTTTCGGAATTCCTCGCGAGCAAGACGGCGGCGGTGGTCACCGCGCAGCCGGCCCGTGCGCTCAAGGCTATTATCGGCGGTCTCACGCAGGGTTCGCTTGCGGGCGGAATAGATGACGATCTTTATGGCGCATCTGTTCGTTGATACCTGGGGCTGGCCGACTTTGCGCGACAAACATGAAGGCCGTTACGAGGACATCGCGCAGATATTTGAATCGGGGTTGTTTCCAAATCTTGTCAACGGGCAGACCTATGTGCTACAGTCCAAAGCATGACAGCAACGCCGGAAACAGAAGCTTTTGATCGGGGAGTTCGCCCTGTGCTGCAACTCGTCCTGCCCGAAAAGGCCGAAGCGATTGTGAACTTTCGGGCCGATCGCAGGCTGCAAGCGCGCATTGAAGAACTGGCCGAAAAATCCACCGAGGGTCAGCTCACCGAGGCGGAGAAGGCTGAATACGCAGGTTATGTGCGGGCCAACAAGTTCGTCGCCATCCTCCAGCATCAGGCTCGACAACTGGCCGGCTCAGAATCGTGAGCCATGGATGAACGGACGAAAAGCCAGGTCCGGGAGCGTGCCGTTAATTGTTGCGAGTATTGCGGTTTGCATCAGGAAAATTCGCCGCTGGCCGCTCTTCACGTCGAACATATCATCCCAAAATTTCATGGCGGCAGTGATGATCTCGAAAACCTCGCACTGGCGTGCATTGACTGTAATCTCCACAAGGGCACGAACCTGACCGGCATTGATCCGCAAACGAATAAAGTCACGGAATTATTTCATCCTCGCCGGCAGCGTTGGGAAGATCATTTCGCATGGCGCGGCATCTACGTCGTTGGCAGGACGGCCATTGGCAGGACGACGATCCGCGTTCTCAACATGAATTCCGAAGATCAACTCGCGCTTCGCTCTTGAAAAGAGGAAGCCGGGCGAAAAGGTTTACGGCATTGGCGTGCCGGCGCACTTTCGCATTTTCATTTTTGCCGCTTCGGCTAATTTATCGTCAGTAATTTTTTATGGCTGAAAAAACCAAACACAATTACGACGAGAGCAAGATCAAGACGCTGTCCTCGCTGGAGCACATCCGGCTGCGCACGGGCATGTATATCGGGCGCATCGGCAGCGGCGCGCATCCCGACGACGGCTGCTATGTCCTGCTCAAGGAGGTAGTGGACAACGCGATTGACGAATACATCATGGGCCACGGCAAGGAAGTCGAGATCAAGATCGCCGACGGCCGCGTGAGCGTGCGCGATTTCGGGCGCGGCATCCCTCTCGGCAAGGTCGTGGACTGCGTTTCCAAGATCAACACCGGCGCGAAATACAACGACGACGTTTTCCAATTCAGCGTCGGTCTCAACGGCGTCGGCACGAAGGCGGTCAACGCGCTGTCGAAAACGTTTTTCGTGCGCAGCCATCGCGACGGCGAATTTGCGGAGGCGAGTTTTAAGATCGGCAAGCTGAAGAAAGAGGACACCGGGAAAACGAAAGAGCCGAACGGCACGTTGATCGAGTTCGAGCCTGACCCGGAGATTTTCAAGGACAGCACGTTTCGCGACGAACACATCGAGCGCCGGCTGCGGCATTACAGCTACCTGAACACAGGGCTGAAGCTCATCTACAATGGCAAGACGTTCCAATCGCGCCACGGCCTGATGGACTTGGTGATGGAGGACATGGCCACTGATGGCAGCGAGCCGATCTATGCGCCGCTGCATTACGCGGGCAAGACGCTGGAGTTTTGCTTCACCCACAGCAACTCGCGCTACGGCGAGACGTTTTATTCGTTCGTCAACGGCCAATACACCAGTGACGGCGGCACGCATTTGAGCGCGTTCCGCGAAGGTCTGCTCAAGGCGGTCAACGAGCATTGCAACGGCAAATACGAAGGCGACGACGTCCGCGAATGCATGGTCGGCGCAGTGGCGATCCGCCTGAAAGACCCGCTGTTCGAATCGCAGACGAAAAATAAACTGGGCAACACGGAGATCCGCACCGAGCTGGTCAACAACGTGCGCGAGGAGCTGCTGCATTTTTTCCAGCGCAACAAGGCGATTGCCGACAAGATCATCGAGAAGGTGGCCGACACGCAGCAGTTGCGGAAGGAATTGCAGGCGGTCAAGAAGCTAGCGCGCGAACGTGCCAAGTCCATCACGCTGCGCATCCCGCAGTTGAAGGACTGCAAAAATCATTTCGACAAGAAGAAGGAAAAAGGCAAGGGCACGATGGTCTTCATCTGCGAAGGCCAGTCCGCTGCCGGCTCCATCACGAGCTGCCGCGACGTGAATAACCAGGCCGTGTTCGTGCTGAAGGGCAAGCCGCTCAACGTCTGGGATCTCAAGCGCGACGTGATGTATAAGAACGACGAGATGTATAACCTCATGCAGTCGCTCAACGTCGAGGACAACACC
>JAYVCM010000184.1:0-5002 GCA_043749955.1 Limisphaerales bacterium
GCGCCTGTCTCTAATTTTAGTTCAATTTTTAGTCAGAGACAGGCGCGACGCCTGTCCTACAATTAACATGGCGCAAGAATACAAATTAATTTTGAAATACGCCGATGAACCCGGTTACAGCCGGGACATCGAGTGCTATTTGCGTCATGGCGGCTACAACGATTTGAAGAAGGCGCTCGCCATCCAGCCCAAGGATTTGCCCGACGGCAAAAAACTTTCCGGCCCGGAACAGATTCGCGAGGACGTGAAAGTCTCCGGCCTGCGCGGTCGCGGCGGCGCGGGTTTTTCCTGTGGCCTCAAGTGGAGCTTCGTTGACCGCAAGAGTGGCAAGCCGATTTATCTCATCTGCAACGCGGACGAATCCGAGCCGGGCACGTTCAAGGATCGTCAGATCATGTATAAGGATCCGCACCAGTTGATCGAGGGCATGGCCATCTCGTGTTTCGCCAACGACGTGCATCTCGCCTACATCTACATCCGTGGCGAAATGGTGGACGGCGCGAAAATTTTGAACGAAGCGCTGAAAGAAGCGCGCGCCAAAGGTTTTCTCGGTAAGAATATTTGCGGCAGCGGTTACGATTTGGAGATGCACGTTCATCGTGGCGCGGGTGCTTACATCTGCGGCGAGGAGACCGGCCTCATCGAATCGCTTGAAGGCAAACGTCCGTATCCGCGCATCAAACCGCCATATTTTCCGGCCATCCTCGGTTTGTGGATGTGCCCGACCATCGTCAACAACGTCGAGACGCTCTGCAACATCAAGCACATCGTCGCGATGGGCGGCGCGGCTTTTGCGAAGCTTGGCACGCCGAACAACACCGGCACGCGCATCGTCAGCTTGAGCGGCCACGTCAAACGTCCCGGCTACTACGAGATTGAAACCGGCAAGGCGACCATCGGCGAGCTGATCAACGACCCGCAATTCGGCGGCGGTCTGCTGGATGGCCGCAAATTGAAAGCCGTCATTCCCGGCGGCTCATCCGCGAAAGTTTTCAAGGCTGGCGAAAAATTCAAGCTCAAGAAGAAGGACGCCGAGGGCAAAGAGATTCTGGTCGAGACCGACATGCTGGATCTGCCTTACGATTTTGATTCGCTCGCCGCCGCCGGCTCGATGAGTGGTTCGAGCGCGATCATCGTGATGGATGATTCCACCGACATCGTCGAGGCGCTGGCAAATCTTTCCGAATTTTACGCGCACGAAAGCTGCGGCCAATGCACGCCCTGCCGCGAAGGCTCGCTGTGGATGAGCAAGACGCTGCACCGCCTCACGCACGGCGAAGGCCGCGCGAGCGACGCGGATTATCTCGTGAAGATCGCCGACAACATTCCCGGCGGCCGCACGATCTGTGCTTTTGGCGAGGCCTGTTCCTGGCCGGTGCAAAGCTTCGTCGCGAAGTTCAAAGACGAATTTGTCGCCAAAGGTGCCGCCGATGAAGCGCGTCGCGCCAAGGAAGTTGCCGCACCTGTTGAAACAAAACATTTGGAAGCCGCGCATCACTGATGAACACAGATAAACACGGATTAAAACGCGCGACGAGGCGAACAGCCTCGGCGATTCCGTCTGCCGTGTTGTCTGAACCCAAATTGACCAAAGCCGAAAAACTGGAAATTGAGCGCGCCTGGAAAATTGAAATTCGCCGTCGCATGGCAGATTTTCGGGCGGGTAAAGCTAAATGCGTTCCTGCCGAACAAGCGTTGCGTAACGCATACCGAGCAGTGAATCGCGCGACAAAAAATCGCAGGCAAACAAAACCGCTTCTCATTAACACCAGGCTTCAGCCCGGTGTGGGCGGTCGGCGTGTGTCATTAGCCGTTTCAACGGCTTCGCGTGCGCGCGGGAAAGCCGTTGAAACGGCTGGAAATTCTCGCCTCCGTCGAACCACCGGACTAAAGTCCGGTGTTAATGAGACGAAGTATCTGCGAATCACGAAGGCCGAATATGTTTCCGGCCACAAAATTCGTTTGACGTTCAATGACGGATTCGTTCGCGTCATGGATTTCGGGCCGTTTTTGCGGAAAGCCATGAACCCTGACACCACAAAATACCGGCAGTTGCGGAATTTCAAAAAATTCCACCTGCATTACGGCGATTTGATGTGGGGAGATTTTGAAATGATTTTCCCGATTGAAGATTTGCATCGCGGAGAAATTTGAAAGCAATGAATTACCAGTTCACAATTCAATTTACGGAAGAGCATATCAAATATGCTTGCCGCAAATTTTTTGCTCGGTATATCGGAATTGGTCTGCCCATTGCCTGCTTGCTGATGGTGATCGCCTTGGCGCAACGCCTCTATGTTGGCAAAGCGGATATGCTGGCTGGTTGTTACTTGGTTGTTGTGATTATGGGCGTGGGTATTTTTCTTTCGGCATATCTCCAAAGACGCAGTTGGCTGCTTACTCAATTTCGTAAAATGGGAAATGCTGTCAGTTATGAATTGTCGGACGAATTTTTTCAGGCCAAGTCGAGTTTAGGTTCAACTGAAATGAAATGGGAGGCGTTCAAAGCTATTTGGGTTTTCCCGAAGGTTTGGCTGTTGATGTTTGATAAGGCTAATTATTTGACTTTGCCCGCAGACCAAGTCAGCAACGACGCAAAAGAATTTTTGAAGCAGAAGATTGTTTCCGTCGGCGGAAAAATTAAATGAGCACAGCAGCCACAACTGAAACGAAGCCCGCGCCGACCGCGATTGAAAAAATCAAGGTCAAGGTGGACGGGCGCGAAATCGAAGTGCCGAAGACGATGCCGGATCCGATTTCCGGCAAGCCGGTTCAAACCACGATGATCCAGGCGTGCGAACTGGCCAAGACCGACGTGCCGCATTACTGCTATCATCCGAAGCTGCCGGTCGTAGGCAACTGCCGCATGTGCCTCGTGGAATACGGCGTGCCGGCAATGGGACCAGATCGCAAACCGATTTTGAACGCGGACGGTTCGCCGAAAATTTCCAAGATGCCGCGTCCGGCGATTTCCTGTGCGACGCCGATTTCGCCGGGCATGGAAATTTACACGACGACTCCCGCCGTGAAGCAGATGCGCGAAGGTGTGCTCGAATCGCTGCTCATCAACCATCCGCTCGACTGCCCAATTTGCGACCAGGCCGGCGAATGTAAATTGCAGGAATACTCCGTGGACTACGGCCAGAGCGCGAGCCGCTTCGTCGAAGCCAAAGTTCACAAGCCCAAGGCCGTTGATCTCGGACCGCGCATCATGCTCGATGCGGAACGCTGCATTCTTTGCACGCGCTGCATCCGGTTTACGAAGGACATCGCGGGCGACGACGCGCTCGGCATCATCAATCGCGGCAGCTTCAATACGATTGCGACGTTCCCCGGAATGCCGTTCGACAACAATTACACGCTCAACACGGTGGACATCTGCCCCGTCGGCGCGCTCACGTCGAAAGATTTTCGTTTCAAGATGCGCGTCTGGTTCCTCAAGGAAACCAAGAGCCTGTGCACCAGCTGCGGCACGGGCTGCAACGTCATCATTGGTTCCCGCGAAGAAAAGATCCAGCGCTACACGCCGCGCGACAACGATGCCGTCAACGGCCCGTGGATGTGTGACAGCGGACGTTTGAACTACAAGTGGATTGGTCGCGCCGACCGTTTGAAAGATGTTCTGGTTCGCGGCCAAAAGACGACTTGGACGGCGGCGCTCAATGAAATTTCCGACAAGCTGAAAAAAGCCCCGGCGGGTTCCGTGGCGATGGTCGCCTCGGCGCGCCAGACGAACGAAGAACTCTGGCTGCTCGGCAAACTTAAAGCGAAGCTCGGCGCGGTCAGCGATTCCGTCGCGCGTTTTGGCGAAGCCGACAAACTGCTCGTCAGCGCGGACAAAAATCCGAACACGCACGGCGCGCGGCTCACGGGAATTTGTTTCACGGAGATCGGCACGAACCTGCCGCAGATCGCGAACGGAATTGCGAGCGGCAAAATCAAGACGCTCATCGTTTTCGGCGAAGACGTGACGAAGCACGGCATCGGCGCGGATTTGCTCGGCAAACTGGAGACGCTCATTGTCAGCGACATTTTGCCGAACGACACGACGAAGCTGGCGCATTACCTTTTGCCCGGCTGCGCGCACGCGGAAAAACGCGGCTCGTTCACGAACACCAAGGGCCGCGTCCAGAAATTCATGAAGGCCGTGGAAGCGCCCGGCGATGCGCGCGCCGAATGGGAGTTTCTGCACGACCTCGTTCACCACGTCACCGGCCAGAACGGTTTTGTGACGATTGAAGGTTTGTTCAATCAAATGGCGAAGGATGTTTCCGCGTTCAACGGTCTGACGTGGGCCAGCCTGGGCGACACCGGGGTCACTGTTCAAATTTAATTAACGCAAAGACGCAAAGATGCAAAGACGCGAAGAAAAAAAATGCAGCGCGGCCAGGTCGCAAGGAAAAAATCCTTGCGCCTTTGCGCCTTTGCGCCTTTGCGTTAAACAATAAAAAATGGACTGGAATTTCATCATCTTCAGTTTGGTCAAGATCGCCGTCGTGGTCGGCGTGGTGCAGGGACTCGTCGCGTATTCCGTGCTGGCCGAGCGCAAGATTTCGGCGTGGATCCAGGATCGCGTCGGCCCGAACCGCTGCGCGCCGCCGTTCATGAAATATGTTCCCATCGTCGGGCCGTTTCTGGTCCGGCTTGGCGTTTTCCAGCCGCTCGCGGACGGGTTGAAGTTCATGTTCAAGGAAGACTTCACCCCGGCGGGCGTGAAGAAAATTTATTTCTTTCTCGCGCCGGCGGTCTCGGTGATCCCGGCCATGCTGACGGTCGCGGTGATTCCGTTCGGCTCGATGATCGGCGGCCAGAAAATGGTCATCGCGGACTTGAACGTCGGCATCCTCTTCACGTTCGGCATCGTCTCGATGGGCGTGTATGGCATCGTGCTGGCGGGCTACGCCGCGAACTCGAAGTATCCGATGTTCGGCGGCATCCGTTCGAGCGCGCAGATGATCTCGTATGAAATTTCCATGGGCATGTCGGTCATCCCGGTGCTGCT
>JAYVCM010000185.1:0-4137 GCA_043749955.1 Limisphaerales bacterium
AAATTTCATCTGCGCGCTTTATGAATCGCTCAAGCACCTCATTGATGACGCCAAGAAGTGATTGATAAAAATTCTGTCTCTGGCTCATGTCCACACTCATTTGTTTCGCCCTGAAAGAAGAAGCCGCGCCGTTTCGGAAAATCGCGCCGGGCAAAGCGGGCGTTTCCATTCTCCACACCGGCATCGGCCACCAGAACATTTTCCTGTAGGAGACGAGGTGACGAGACTCAAATTAAAAAGAGCATCAAAGACTCCTCACGTCGTCTCCTACAAAAAATTGATCGCCAGACAGTCCGCGCTTGCGGTCTGAAAACAACCACCGTAGTTTTACGCCATGAAAGAACTGGTGTTTGAAGTGACACAGGAAGAGGACGGCGGCTATTGCGCCGAATGTCTGACGGAAAACATCTTCACGCAAGGCGACACCTGGGAGGCTGTGCGCCAAAATGTCCAGGAGGCCGTGCGCGGCTATTTTTTTGACCAGCCGCAAACGCCGCGCCGCATCCGGCTGCACCTGGTGCGTGATGAAATTCTGGCCGGCGCATGAAAGTCCCGCGCGATTTGAGTGGAGCGCAACTGGTCAAAGTCTTGTGCCGGGACTGGCACGATCGCGTGATGGATCAGGAAGGCAGCCACATCATTTTGCAAACCGACCTGCCGACGCATCAAAGACTGTCCGTTCCGAACCACAATCCGCTCCGCGTCGGCACGCTGAACAGCATCGTGCGTGTCATCGCAGGCCACAAAGGTGTGGAGCGTCAGCAATTGCTGGATGCACTGCGTTAATCAGATGTCTGTCCTGATCTGCTTCGCCCTGCAAGAAGAAGCCGCGCCGTTCCGGAAAATCGCGGCGGGCGGCTTGCGCCGAGGCCGTCATTTCAATTCTTGCGGTCTGAAATCCGCCGCCGTAATTTGAGGCCATGAACATAAACGACATTCAAATGGCGGTTAAAGAAGGAGTCCCCTTTTTGATCAGAATGGCGGACGGCGAAAAATATGAAGTGACCGACCGGAATCAAATTGCGCTCGGGAAAACTCGCGTCGTTGTCATTGACAAACACGATTTGGCGCATGTCCTGCCCTTGCTCACCATCACCGGCATCAGCTATTTGAAGTCGGCGGAATAATTTTTGCGGCGCGCGGCCAAAATGTCCCCGCTCATTTGCTTCGCCCTGAAAGAAGCAGCCGCGCCATTTCGGAAAATCGCGGCGGGCAAGGCGGCCCCGGCACCAGCCGGCATTTCCATTCTCCACACCGGCAGCGGACGCCAGAACACTTTCCCGTAGGAGACGAGGTGACGAGACTCAAATTAAAAATGAATCAGAGACTCCTCACGTCGTCTCCTACAACATCAATTATTTGCCGGCCAGCGCCATCCGGGTCGCTTTGCGGCCGCCGGTCTTGTCCAGCGCGCGGGCCTGAATTATTTCGCTGGTAAATCGCGGCTTGACACCGGCACGCCAAGGAATAGTTTTCCGAGGTCAGTTCCAAACCAAACACTCAACCAAAGGCATTTGTTATGGAAACCACAACTCCCCCGCCCGTCACTCAATCCGCTTCCGGCACCGAAGACAAGACCGTCGCCATCCTAAGCTATCTGACGCTGCTTGGCTTCATCATCGCCATCGTCCTGCACAGCAGCAAAAAAACCCGGCTGGGTGCGTTTCATCTCCGGCAGACGCTCGGGCTGTTCCTCACGGGCATAGGATTCGGAATCTGCCAGTTCATTCTCATGTTCATCCCGTTCCTCGGCTGGCTGGTCGTCTTTGCCCTCTGGATTTCGTTTCTGGTGCTGTGGGTGATGGGGCTGATCGCCGCGATCAACGGCGAGATGAAACCCATCCCCGTCGCCGGCCCGCTCTACCAAAAATGGTTTGGCAACGCCTTTGACTGAAGGGCGCATCCACTTTCTTGCAGAGTTGAAATCGCCGTCCCCGAATCCCAAAGGGATTCCGGCTCGAAGCCCAGGGTTGCGAGGCACGCGCTACCCTGGGTAATCGTCCGGCGAAAATCACAACCCCAACGGGGTTGCGGCGGCGATGAACGCCAGCGGTCGGGTCGCAACCCCGTTGGGGTTGGATTCATGGGCGCGATCTTCCCAAGGTAGCTCGTGCCTCGCAACCTTGGGCTGATGGACACAATCCCTTTGGGATTGAACCATGCCGTCGCTGCTCAAAGGTGAGACGCGCCTCCAGTTGTCTTACCCAGTTTTGTTGCCTTGCTGACACCGCCCCGCGCCGCCATTCTTTTCCGCAGTGAAAATTCTCGTTGCCATCACCGGGGCCACCGGCGCGCTGTATGCGCAGCGGCTGCTCGACAACCTTGATCCGCGCGCACATGAAGTCCATGTCGTGTTGAGCAACTACGCGCAGCAGGTCATCGCGGTGGAGCTGCCGGACGGACTGAAGCTGCCGGCGGGCGTGCAGACGCACAATCTCAAGAGCATGAACGCGCCGTTCGCCAGCGGCTCGAATCCGCCGGACGTGATGGTGGTCATCCCCTGCACGATGGGCACGATGGGCCGCATCGCGCACGGTTACAGCGAGGACGTGCTGCTGCGCGCGGCGGACGTGACGTTGAAGGAAAAAAGAAAATTGATTTTAGTCCCGCGTGAAACGCCGTTGAGCTTGATCCACGTCAGGAACATGGAGCTGCTGCTGCTCGCGGGCGCAATCATTTTGCCGGCGAATCCGAGTTTCTATTCCGGCGCGGATTCCGTGGTGCAGATCGTGGACACGGTGGTTGCGCGCGTGCTCGATCATATTGGCATTTCAAACAAACTTGCGCCGCGGTGGGCGGACGAAAAAGAGTGAGGATGGAGGATGGAAGATTGAGGATGGCAAACTGACAAACTGAAAATCGTATGGCAATCATCAGAAGCTTTCGAGATTTGCGGGCTTACCAACAGTCCCGCAGCGAGGCCAGCCGCGTGTTTGAAATGACCAAAACTTTTCCCAAGGAAGAAAAGTTTTCCCTGACGGATCAAATCCGCCGTTCATCGCGCGCCGTCAAATCCATGATGGCCGAGGCCTGGGGACACCGCCGTTATCCCGCCGCGTTTACCAGCAAGCTGACCGGCGCCATCGGTGAAGCCAACGAAACCCAATCATGGCTGGATGATGCGCTGGACTGCGGCTACATCAACGCAGCGCAGCATCAGGATTTCGACGCCGCCTGGCAATCCATCGGCGGCATGATAAACAACATGATTCTCCGGGCGGATGATTTCTGCGGCACTAAAACAAACTGATCCATCCTCCATCCTCCATCCTCTATCCTCGCTTTTCCCCCCATGCCATCCTCCATCCTCCATCCTCTATCCTCGCTTAAAAAATGGGGTGGCTTCGTGCGCTTCTCGCACACGGTCTTCGCGCTGCCGTTCGCGCTGGCGGCCATGCTCGTGGCGGCGCGCGACCACCGCGGCTGGCCGGGCTGGCGCGTGTTCGGCCTGGTGCTCGCGGCGATGGTCTGTGCGCGAACCTGCGCCATGGCTTTCAACCGCATCGTGGACCGCAAGTTCGACGCGCTGAATCCACGCACCAAAAACCGGCATCTGCCCAGCGGACAAATTGGTCTGGCCAGCGCGATTTTTTTGTGCGCGATTTCCGGCGCGGGTTTGATCGCCGCCAGTTGGTTTTTGAATCCGCTGTGCTTCTGGCTCTCGCCCGTCGCGCTGGTGATGGTGTGTTTGTATTCGCTGACGAAACGGTTCACGGATTACACGCACGTATATCTCGGCCTCGCGCTGGCGCTCGCGCCGGTCGGCGCGTGGCTGGCGGTGAAGGGCGCAAATGTTTCGCCGCTGGAAATTTTGCAAATGACCACGCTCGCGCTCGCGGTCGTGCTGTGGCTCGTGGGCTTCGACATCATTTACGCGCTGCAAGATTACGAGTTCGACAAGTCGCACGGGCTGCGCTCGCTCGTCGTGGCGTGGGGGCCGAAGAACGCCCTGGGCGCGGCTTTTCTCGCGCACCTGGTGATGTGCGGACTGCTGCTCGCGTTCGGTTTGCTCTGCCGGTTCCGCATCGCGTATCTCATCGGCTGGCTGATCATTCTCCTGTGCCTCTCACTGGAACATTGGATCGCGCGGCGGCGTAGTTTGAACTGGATCAACATCGCGTTCTTCCGGCTGAACGC
>JAYVCM010000186.1:0-18067 GCA_043749955.1 Limisphaerales bacterium
CGATTCCCATGGGGGAATAACCAAACGAAACCGGTAACAGGACTTTTGAGTCAACGTAGCCCCGTTCCGGGTAACACTTACTTTTGAGTCACGGCGGCCGGTCAACAACACCAACGCAGCCTATGCGGTCTGGCCGCCTTGCAGTTCGACCAACCTCGCTGTCCCTTTGAATTCTGGCGATGGCATTTACAAAGTCCTGGTCGGACGGCGCGGGTTGTCCGCCGATTCCCATCAGACATCGTTGGGAACGGAACGGACGTTGAACAATGTTGCACCGACTCTGACCGTCACCCATCCTGCGGCTGGCACGGTCGCCGTGCCGATGATTCAATTGCAAGGGCATGGCAGTGCCGCGTCAAGCAGGCTGACGCATGACGTGCGCAATGCCACCGGCATTTTCACCCGCCAGCCAGGCGATTGGCAGCCGGTGTTTTTCAACCCGAACCGGCTGGCGTTCACAACCAGCTTTGTCAACTGCGCCCGGTTCTTTGATTCGTCCCGGATAAAATCATCTTTCCCTCAAGCCTTGCCGCGAAAAGCCGAAACGCAACTGTTGGACTCGCGGATTTTTTTGTGTATCGTGCGCCGCGAGGGAAAAAACATGATCAAAGAAAAATTGAACACGGCCCAGAAGGCGCTCCAGATCAACCTGGACGCCAAGAAATATGGCACCTTCGCCGAGATCGGCGCGGGGCAGGAAGTCGCGCGCTGGTTTTTCCAGGTGGGCAAGGCGTCTGGCACCGTGGCCAAGACCATTTCCGCCTACGACATGCTGGTGAGCGACGCGATCTACGGCGCGGCGGATCGTTACGTCAGCCGCAAGCGTCTCCAGTCCATGCTGGACTTGGAATTCAACCTGTTGGTGGAGCGCCTCGACAAGACGCGCGGCGACAAATGCACCTTCTTCGCCTTCGCCGACACCGTCGCCACCCGGCATATTTCCAAGCCCGGCGAGGAGGGCGGCCAGGGCTGGCTCGGCGTGAAATTTCAGACCGTGCCGCAGGCCGAACCGTCCAGCATCATCATCCACGTCCGCCTGCTCGACTTTGAAACCGGCCGCCAGCAGGACGCCGTGGGCCACCTCGGGGTGAACCTCATCCACGCCGCCTTTTATCAGAACGCCGACCCGACCAGCCTGATCGGCTCGCTGCTCGACGGCGTCACCAACCAGCGCATCGAGGTGGACATGATCAAATTTTCCGGCCCCGCGTTCTTCCGCGTGGACAACCGGCTCATGACCTTGCAGCTTGTCGAGCAATGGCTCACCGAGGCCGCCATGTTCACCGCCAATGGCGAGAGCGTCATCCCCAGTGAACTGCTCTGGAAAAAACCGGTGCTCCTCGAACGCGGCAGCTTCCGCCCGCTCACCAACCCCATGCTCGACATGATGGAGCGCGCGCAGGAGATGTTCGTCCAGGAACCCGCGCTCGCCGGCGAAACGCCCGTGACCATGTTCGAGATGACCCTGCGCCAGTTGCAGGTCGGCAACTCCATTGACCATCAGGATTTTTTGGACCGCGTGGACACGCTCGGCGCGCTCGGCAAGCCCGTGTTGATCTCCAATTTTCTCCGCTACCACCGTCTCCTGACGTATCTCTCGCGCCACACGCAGAAACCCATCGGCCTGCCCATCGGCCTGGTGCGGCTGCGCGACGTGCTGGACGAAAAATTTTACACCGACCTGCCCGGCGGCCTCATGGAATCGCTCGGCCAGCTCTTCAAGAACGGCGCGAAACTTTACGTCTATCCCTCGCTCGACAAAAAGACCGGACGGCTCACCACCCTGGAAAACCTCGAGGTCGCCCCGCACCTGCGCCACCTCTACACGCATCTTGTGGAAAATAAATTCATCGAGAACATCACGAGCTTCAACGCCGCAAGCCTGAAAATTTATTCCGGCGAAGTCCTCGCCAAGATCCATTCCGGCGATGAATCCCTCGCCCAGCTCATCCCGCCGCAGATCTTCGAGCTGATCCGGGCCAAAAAACTTTTCGGCTGGCAGCAGAAGGCGGTGGAAGTGACGGCGTGAATGGTTGGGAAAATCAGGAGAGTTCTTATATTAACGACTTGGCGTATTCATCTGTTGAGAATTGAATTTTATTTGAGCACATGAAAAGAATTCTCTTCGTTGTTTTTTGGGTATTTGCCTTCGCTTTTACTGCCACAACGGCTTTGTTGCTTTGCGGCTTTGCTCTCATTTTTGTCGGGTTAGATTTATGGGTTGATTTTTTAGAAAAATATTTTTTGTGGTTTATGATTGTGGGCGCACCAACGGTTGGATTGATACTTGGTTTGTATGGTTTCCTGCCGGGCACAAAAGGAAATAAGTCCACTATGCGCACCGACCTTGTAGATTTGAGAATACGACTAGCATTCTTACCTTTGATTGGACGCTGGTTCGCGCCAAAATCAGAAGTAAAAGACGATGATAATGAATAGCCACAACTTGGAATTGTTCGCCCTCACATCACCGTCCGCGCCTTCATCGTGACCTTCAGCGCGTAACGGCTGCCCGTCCGCTGCAATTGCATCCGCGCGCCAAACGCATTGGAAAGATTTTTGGAATTTAGCACGTCCGCTTTTTCTCCTGTCGCCAGCACGCGGCCGTTTCGCAAAACCAGCAGGTGCGAGAACACCGGCATGATCTCCTCGACGTGATGCGTCACGAACACCAGCGTCGGTGAATTTTTTTTCACGCCGAGCCGCTGGAGGAACTGCAGGAAATGTTCGCGCGCCGCCGGATCCAGCCCGGCGCACGGCTCGTCGAGGATCAGCACGCGCGGCTTCGCCATCAGCGCCCGGCCGATCAGCACGCGCTGCCGTTCGCCCTGCGAGAGCACGCCCCACGCCCGCCCGGCCAGATGCGCGCACTCGACCTGCCGCAATAATTTCAGCGCCTGGGCTTTTTCGCCGCGCGTCACGCGCCCCCAGAAATCAATCATCGCGTATTTGCCGCTCGCCACGGTCTCCAGCGCCGGTTCGCCATCCGCCATCATCTGCCGCACCGACGAGCTGACGAGGCCGATCTTTTTCCGCAGCTCGCGCCAGTCGGCTTCGCCGTAAATTTTTCCGAGCAGATAAATTTCCCCCGCCGTCGGCATCAGATACCCCGTCAGCGCGCTCAACAGCGAAGTCTTGCCGGAACCGTTCGCGCCAAGAACCGCCCAGTGCTGCCCGCGCGCCACGCGCCAGTTCACGTCATCGAGAATCACCGTGCCGTCGCGCACGATGCGCAGCCTGTCCACGGACAAAATGGTTTTTGAAGTCTTCAAGCAAATTTACGATTTACGGTATACGATTTACGCACCACCTGCCAAGACGCGCGTAAATCGTATATCGAAAATTCGACCAACGGTTACAGATGTTCAATCTCCGCCCAGAGCGGTTTCAAATCATCGTCGGCCAGCGCCATTTTCTTGATCGCCGCCTTGCCGCCGGCCTGCACCGCGCGCTGGAGCCAGAGCCGCGCGTTCTCGAGCTGCTGCAACTGGCACGCGTAGCAGGACAGGTTGAAGGCGATGACCGGCTCGTCGGGAAATTTCTCCGCCGCCGGCAGCAGCGCGCTCCACGCCAGCGTCAGCCCGCCGTCCGGCACCCGGCGCAGCGCATACGCATGATGCAGCCAGCCGGAAGAATCCTGCGGTGCGAGCTTGAGCTCCCGCTGTGCGATCTCCAGCGCGGCGCTCCAGTTTTTGTCGCGCACAAAAATCATCCAGCGCACCTCCAGCACATCGGGATGGTTCAGGTTCGCCGGGGCAATTTTCTCCAGTTCATCGCGCGCCTCCTCGGCGCAGCCCAGCCCCAGCCAGCCGAGGGCGGCGTCGAGGTGATGCGAGTCGGGCGGTTCCAGCGGTTGCACGCGGACAGAATCGTTTGCGCCCGCCGCGCGGTCAAGCCCTTGGCAGGCACGCCCTGCGAAGTTGCGCCGGGGAAAGTTTGGCCGGCGTGATCAGGATTTGGTCCCGAAGTTGCACCCTACATGCAAGGCGATTGGCTTCACTGGATGTTGGATGTTTTCCGGTGGTGCCGTCTTGGCATTTTGCGGAGCGCGGCTGTGTCCGCCGAGAACCAGCCGCAGCGGCAGCTACGCGAAGGACGCGGACGGTTTTTTGGACGAAGCTCGAAATGCGGATGTGCTGCGGCTGGTCTCCGCGACACAGCCGCGCTCCGTTAAAGCCCATCGGCTATCGCGGACTTTCCCGATTTGAATCCGCTCGGTGATGGGATAAACTCCGGCGGTCGTGAACCGGTTCAATCAAATCGTGCGGAAAATAATTCCTGGATGAAATCAGTCGCCATCATCGGTGCGGGCATCACGGGGTTGACGGCGGCGTTTTATCTGAAACGCCGGGACGTGGCGGTCACGGTTTATGAGGCGGGCGGACGCGTCGGCGGCGTCATCCAGTCCATCCGCCAGGACGGGTTTCTCGCCGAGGCCGGGCCGAACACGATTCTCGAAACCTC
This sequence comes from Limisphaerales bacterium, assembly GCA_043749955.1. Lineage (GTDB taxonomy): Bacteria > Verrucomicrobiota > Verrucomicrobiia > Limisphaerales > UBA11358 > UBA11358. The sequence goes on from JAYVCM010000186.1 coordinate 4,465, forward strand.
GCCGAAAATCGCGCAGCTCGTCCGCGATGCCGGCCTCGAATCGCGCAAGCTCGATCCCGATCCGAAAGCCGGGGCGCGCTACGTCGTGCGTTACGGTCGTCCGATTGAGATGCCCGGTTCGGTGCCGGGATTTTTCACGACCAAACTTTTCACCGCCAAGGCCAAGTTTGCCATGCTGCGCGAGCCATTCATCAAGCCGCGACGCGATGGTGTGGAGGAAAGTATCGCGCAGTTTGTCGTGCGCCGGTTCAACCAGGAATTTCTGGATCATGCGATTGATGCGCTCGTCGCCGGCATTTACGCGGGCGACCCGCACAAGCTCTCATTGCCGCACGCATTTCCCAAGCTCAAGGCGCTGGAAGATAATTACGGCTCGATGATCAAGGGACAAATCTTCGGCGCACGCGAACGGAAACGCAGCGGCGAAATTTCCAAGGACCGCGCGCCAAAATTTTCCTTCGACGAGGGCCTGCAGGTGTTGCCGGACACGCTGGCGGCGCAGCTGGGTGACTCGCTGAAGTTGAACTCGCCGGTCACGAAGCTCACGCAGACGGGTGATGGCTGGATGCTGACGGTGCGCGGGAACGGGGGAGCGGATGAGGGAAACATTCAACATTCAACATTCAACATTCAACCCGTCCTCCGTAGCAGCACTGCGGAGGGTGGACATCCAAGTTTTCAAATTGAACATAGTGCGGTGATTTATTGCGGCACCGCGCACCGGCTGGCGGAGCTGGAGATTGAAGGTAGGGCTGCGCTGCCGCGCAGCCAGAGTGACGAGGCGGCGCAGCAACGCCGCCCTACCGAAACCTTTTCTGAAATCAGCCATCCGCCAGTGGCGAGCGTGGTGCTGGGCTTTCGCCGTGAAGATGTGGCGCATCCGTGCGCCGGTTTCGGGGTGCTGATCCCGAAGATTGAAGGATTCAAAATTCTCGGCACGATTTTTTCCTCGGCGCTGTTCCCCAACCGCGCACCTGCCGGCCATCTCACATTGACGAGCTACATTGGCGGCGCGCGTTATCCGGAACTCGCCTCGTTGCCGCCGGACAAGCTGGTGGAACTGGTGCTGGCGGATTTGCGCGTGCTGCTAGGCGTGCGCGGCCGGCCGGTGTTCGTCCACACGAAGTTCTGGCCGAAGGCAATCCCGCAATACAACGTCGGCTACGGAAAATTCAAGCAGTTGCTGGATGACATCGAGAGCCAGTCGCCGAATCTTTTTTTCGCCGGGCATTATCGCGACGGCGTTTCGTTGGGCGATTCGATTGTGTCCGGCGTCAACATCGCGGAGCGGGTGGGGAAACTTTTCCGCAACGGATGACTGGATTGGTGGATTGCTGGATTATTGGATGAATGGATTGATGGATGAATGGATAAGCGAGCCGGTAATCAGCCGGGCTTCCATCCAACAATCCATTCATCCATCAATCTGTTTTTTATCCGTGTGCATCCGTGTGCATCCGTGGTTAAACTTTTTTCTGCATGAGCAAAGCCATTCTGTTGGTCAACCTGGGTTCGCCGGACTCGCCGGCGGTGCCGGATGTGCGGCGGTATCTGAACGAATTTCTGATGGACGGGCGCGTGATTGATTCGCCGTGGCTGGTGCGGCGGCTCGTGGTCGGTTTGATTTTGATCAAGCGTCCGGCGGAGTCCGCGCACGCTTACGAAAAAATCTGGACGAAGGAAGGTTCGCCGCTGGTCGTCACGAGCCGGCATGTCCAGGCGTTGCTGCAAAAGCGTATCAGCGTGCCGGTGGAACTGGCGATGCGTTATCAAAATCCATCCATCGAATCCGCCGTGAAAAAACTGGCGGCGAGGGGCGCGACGGAAGTGTTGCTCATCCCGCTGTTTCCGCATTACGCGATGTCGAGCTACGAATCGGCGGTGGTGCGCGTGCAGGAGGTCGTCGCGAAACTTGCGCCGCAAATAAAGATCACCGTGCAGCCGCCATATTATGACCAGCCGGATTACATCGCGGCGCTGGTGGCGAGCGCGGCGGATTATTTCAAAAAAGATTACGACCATCTGCTGTTCAGCTTCCACGGCATCCCGGAGCGGCACATCAAAAAGTCGGACACGACGGGCTGTCATTGCCTCGCCACGCCGAACTGCTGCGAGACGCCGAGTCCGGCGCATGCGCAATGCTATCGCGCGCAATGTTACCGGACGGCGGCGTTGTTCATCGAGCAGGCGGGCGTGCCGGCGGGAAAATGGTCGGTGTCCTTTCAATCGCGGCTGGGCAAAGACCCGTGGTTAAAACCTTACACGGATTACGAACTGCCGCGCCTCGCGACGGAAGGCAAAAAGCGGATGCTCGTCATCTGTCCGGCGTTCGTCTCGGATTGTCTGGAGACGATTGAAGAAATCGGCATCCGGGGCTGCGAGGAATTCATGGCCGGGAACGGCCAGGAGTTCACGCGAATTCCGTGCATGAACGAGCATCCGGCGTGGATTGATGCGCTGGAAAACATGGCGGGGAAATTTTTGAAGGCCTAGTCGTTCCTGTGACATAGCCTGTTCCAAGACGCAAACATGATGCCCGATGATTTCCGAAAGCGCGAAGCGTCATGGAGTGCGGTGGGTGAGGGGTTGGGGCACACACCGCTTTGGAAATTAAAGCTTCAACTGCCAACAGCACACGTCGGCTCCGGTCGAAAGCAACGGTGTTAAGTGACAAGGGTAAATTGTGGATTTTTGAAGGCCGGTTGAGGCGAAGTGAGCGAGGAAATTTATTATCCTCTAGTTAGGTGTTCCGGTCATTGTCAAAAGGCGGCAGATGCTTGTTTACACTCTGCGACGCCTCGGCGTCCTTCATCTTCGGACACGAGTCGGACAGAAGAAGTGTGCAACGTGCCGGACATCGTTATATCGGCAGACTGCCTGATGAAATATACATGGTTCGGGATGACGTCGATAGGGACTTGAGAAACGCCTGCACCGATGACGTGATGTCCCGACGTGAGGCTCGTAAATAGAAATGTCCCCGGCCCGTTGTTGCCGAGAATGCGGCCGTCCACATAAACGGGGTGTGCGACGGCGGAACCGATAAAGCCTGACTCTCTGTAAACGTAAAGAATCGCCTCGCCGGCTGCTGGCCGAAAGCTCGCCGCAGAGGCACGCTGCTGCTCCGATGCCATCGGAACCGATGCGCACGAGGCAAAAAACAGAGTTGCAAAAACAAGGCCGATTTGGAGCGAATGTTGAATGTAAGCTTTCATTTTTAGGTGTAGTGAGGAATGCCCCGATCAAGCTCGGCGGTTTGCTGCATCGCAGTAGTTAGGTTCGTTTACGCAATCGGGAAAAGAATACTTTGAATGGTTCGTCTTCATACTTGTAACGCTTCAAAACGAAGCGACGGAAAAGGAGCACCGGACCTGTGCTCAAGAGAGGTATCAGGATGACAATCAGATAATGCTCTTGAATCCAACTGGAATTAGCGGAACAGATTGCTGCACCATAGTCGATGGTTGCTAACCACATTAGCACGAACGCTGTTTGGTAGTAGCGCCATGTCTCCCACGAGTCAGCATCGTCCAGCCAATCTTGCACCTCCTTTGGAGAGCGGAACAGGCAGAGACAAATCTGACCGTAATACCATGCAAGCAAGGAACGCTGTCTGTAGAAAAAATAGCCGCCAAGGAGCATTAATGTAGAGGCAGTAAGCACATAGAGTTGTCCTGATTTCCATATCTCAACCAAAACAGGCGACTCGGATATTTTAGCGCTAAGAATCTTGTCGAGTGCCAGTGCGACAACTGCGACACAGAACGTTGAGAGGATGCCCATGATGGTCATCTCCTTGTCCAAGTATTCCAAATAGAGCTTTGCTGGTTGTTGATCTGGCATTGTGACGTGAAGATGCTAACATTATTATTTATGCCGCAGAGGGTGCATGACCGCATGAACGGCTGACTTGTTTATCTGCGTCCTGTCTCATGGGTTTATGAAAGTGGCGGTTAAATTTTTTCAAGTTTTATCACGGGTTATTATTTCTTCTCCTCATCGCGCGGGTGGCCGAATTTCAAGCCGACGGTTTCCTGCAAAAATCCGAGGAAGCCTTTTTTCTCCTTGGGCCGGGCGACGACGATGCGTTCAGCTTTTTGATGGCAGACGCGGCAGAGGTAGTGCGGCTGCCCGCCCTGAATTTTCATGACGTGGATGCAGGCGTTGCACATGGTCTCGGAACAGTGGGTGCATTTGAAGGTGACCTGCCGTTCCGGGTGGCGCACACAATAAAATTTTCCGTCCCGCTCAAGCACCACGGGCGGGGGCGCCTCGACCTCGATGTGCGGGATGGCGATGCTGGCGTCGGTGGATTCCACGGTCAATTCCACGTCGCCGATTCTCAAGGTGTGGCCGGGATCCAGCCAGGCTTCCAGGACCGGCTCGCCGTTGATGAAGGTGCCGTTTGTGGAGTTGCAATCGTGGACATATACGCCGTCGTCCGTGAGCGCGAGTTCGCAATGCAGCGTGGAAACCGTGGCGTGATCAATGAGGATTTCACATTCGTCCGCGCGCCCGACGCGGTTGACGCCCAGCGACAGTCCCAGCACGCGGTTGCCAAAGCCTTCGGTCTTGATGATGAGTCGTGCCATGAAAATTTCCAGTCCGGTCGGCGGAAAAGCTGCGCGCTGGCAAAATAAATGTCGAGCGGGAAAATCAACTCTGCCCGAGACCTCTGCAAAAGCCGGAACGCCGGCCTCCGGCACGGCTCGAACTTGTGAATTTCCCGACGAGCCGTGCCGGAGGCCGGCGCTCCAAACGCAGGGGCGACGACTTTTGCAGAGATTTCTGTCCCGCGTTCTTTTTCACGGAGCGCGGCTGTGCGCGAAACGTCAGCCGCAGCCGGGTTCAAATGGCTGGCCGCGCTCGCAAGATTCAGGACGACCCAACATTCGGACGTGCTGCGGCTGGTCTCCGCGACACAGCCGCGCTCCGGTTGAATTTCAGCGCAGCGGGTTGTGGGCGAACGCAAATTCCTCCACGGGCCTGCCGCCGACGAGATGTTCCTGGATGATGCGCTCCAACACTTCCGGGGTGCAACTGTGATACCAGACGCCTTCGGGATAGACGACGGCGATGGGGCCGCGCACGCAGACGCGCAGGCAGTTGACCTTGTTGCGATAGACGAGGGGCTGCGCGCCGACGAGGTTCAATTCCTTGAGCCGCGATTTCAGAAAAGCCCACGCGGCGAGGGATTTTTCGGGCGGAGCGCAATTGGGCTTGTCGGCGTCCACGCAGAGGAAAATGTGGCGGCGGAATTTTTCGAGGCCGAGCGTGGCGACGGCGGTTTGGAGTTCCGATGACATAAACGCGGCCAGATTTAACGCAAAGACGCCAAGAAGCAAAGCCGCAAACGAGCCGGCGACGTTGATTAGGATTAACCACGCCCAACGCCATTGAACGTAACAATTCCTTGTTTACCATGCTTTGCGACTCCGCAGCTTTGCGTCTTTGCGTTAAAAATTCACCGAAAAAAGGTCAGCCCAATCACGCCGCTGACGGCGATGAGCGCGCCGAGCAGGGAGCGCAGGCCGATTTTTTCATTTTCAAAAATGCGCGTGAGCGGCAGCAGGAAAACCGGCGTGAGGGCGATGATGGCGGTGACGATGCCGGCGCTGGTGGTTTCGAGCGCCCATTGCATGCAGGTCACGCCGAGCGTCTGTCCGGCGAGCGCGTTGGCCAGCACCCACGGCCAGATGCGCCGCCATTTGTCGCGCGAGATTTGCAGCGTGTCATCCGCAAACGCCGGGCCGTGCGCGTGGGCGGATTTCCATTTGATGAGCAGCAGCGCGATGGTGGGGACGATGATGCCGCCAAGCACGCGCTGGTAGCCAGTGGTGCCGGCGTCGGGAAAAACGCCGCCGGCGTGCGCCACGGCAAAGGCTTTGCGGATGAGCACCGCGCCGAACGCCGCGCCCACGGCGCTGAACGCGCAGGCGGCGATGCCAATTTTCCAGTCGCGCGCGGAAATTTTCAGGTGGTCGCCGGGCGCGAGCGCGATGGCCACGCCGATGAGAATCACGGCGATGCAAAAAATTTCCGCGAGGTTTAATTTAGCGCCGAGCCAGAGCCATTCGATGAGCGCGGCGCCGGGGGCGGTGAGGCATTGGCAGAGCAGGACGGTGCGGCGGCTGCCGAGCCGGGGCAGGGCCTGAAAATAGGCGGAGTCACCAAGGCCGATGCCGAGCAGCCCGCTCAACATGAACCAGTCGGGCGCGCCGGCAAAACCGGAGCCGAAGAGGTTCGCCCAGACGGCGAGAAAAATCGCGGCCAGGGCGAGCCGCCAGAAGTTGGCCTCCAAGCCGCCGATCTGCCGCGACGTGCGGTGGCCGCAGATGGCGGAGGTGGCAAAAAGCAGGGTGGCGAGCAGCGCGGCGACCATCAGAGTTGCTCGTAATGTTCGTCCGTTTCGAGCGCGCCCTCCACGCCTTCGACTTCCACGCCGCCTTCGTTCAGGATTTTGTTGATGTCCGGCGAAACCCAGCGCTTGACGCCGCCATGCTTGGACTCGGGCTTGAGGCGGTAGCGGCCGGTGGAATCGGCCTCGATGATCCCGCGTTCGGCCATGCGGATGAGGACGGGCTTGGCCCAGTCCTGATCCTGATGGTAGCGTTTTTTGGAGCCGGCGCGGCGGCAGATTTCCTTGGCGTTGACGAAATTGCTGCCCCAGGTTTTTAGGTAGTGAAAAATGTCGCGCTCGTCTGCATCCATGACCGCACTTTGGCACAAGCGGGCAGGGGCGTCGAGCAATTAGCCGGGGGGCGGGACGGGGATTTAGTCTGAAATCTGAAATCCGAATCCCCTAATCCCGAAAGCCGGCCGAAATCCGAAGGCCGAACTATTTAACCATGAATGGCATGAAGGTCATGAAGGGCTGGGAGAGAAAAACTTCATGGGCTTCATGGACTCCATGGTTGATCATGCGGCTTTCGGCGCTTGGATTTCGAACTTCGGATTTCAGGTTCAAGGCTGTTTTCGGGCCGGGACGGTGCCCGACGTTCCGAATCAGCCTGCGCTAATTTGGTTCCGCCATTGCCAACGCCCGCGCTTCCTTCTACGCTTCGCCCCGTTTCATGGCCGAATACAAAGTTCAATTCGAGGTGTTTGAAGGTCCGCTGGACCTCCTTCTTTATCTGATCAAGAAGGAGGAGGTGGACATCTATGAGGTCAACCTTACCAGGCTCGCCACGCAGTTCATCGAATACATTGATTTGATGCGCGCGTTCGATCTCGAGGTCGCCGGCGAATTTCTCGTGATGGCCTCGACGCTCATGTATATCAAGAGCCGCGAGCTGCTGCCCGTGGACCAGCAGGTCGTCGTCGAGGCCGAGGACGAGGGCGAAGATCCGCGCTGGGAACTCATCCGCCAGCTTGTTGAATATAAAAAATTCAAAGACGCCGCCGCCTCGTTGCAGACGCTCGAAGAACGCCAGGGAAATGTCTTCCCGCGCCTGCCCGCCAAGCTGGTGTTTGAAAGCCCCGATGCGCCCGCGAAACCGGAGGTCGGCATCTTTGACCTGCTGAACGCCGTCAACGCCGTGCTCAAACGCTTCCAGCAAAAGGAGGCCAGCACGCGGGAAATTTTCGAGGACAAATGGACCGTGAGCGAAAAGATCGAGTTCATCATGGCGATCATTGTGGCGCGCGGCTCGGTGCGTTTCGTCGAACTGTTCGAGACGGCGGCGAACCGTTCCGAAGTCGTCTGCACTTTTCTCGCGCTGCTGGAATTGATCCGGCTCAAGCAGCTTGTCTGCATCCAGCCGGAGCCGTTTGCGGAAATTGAAATCAGCCGCGCGTTGCAGGAGGTTCCAGAAGCAACCGTTGAAACTGCGGCTGCGCCAGCGACAGATTCAAATCCTGTCGCTCCGACCGCGACGGAAAACAATCCGCCGGAGAATTGAAAACTTTATCTGAAATCCGGCGGCACCTGGCGGCGGGCGAATTTGATTTCAGCCGCCACGCCTTTCGCCGGGTGGTGGAGCGCAACATCAGCGAGCAGGAAATTCGCGACGCGGGCGCGCAGGCCGAGGTCATCGAGGATTATCCGCAGGACAAGTATTCGCCGAGCGCGTTGCTGCTGGGATTCACCATGGCTGGACGACCGCTGCATTTTCAAGTATCGTTTGCCGAGTTGGATTTGACGAAAATCATCACCATTTATGAGCCTGACCCGAAAGAATGGATTGAAAACCGGAAACGGAGGTAGCCATGTTTAAGTGCCATGTCTGCGGCCACACCGCCGCCAAGTCCGAATTTGTCAGCGAAGTTTTCACCATTGAAAACCGGCGCGTGCTGGTGGAGCACATCCCCGCGCAGGTCTGCGGACATTGCGGCGAAGGAACTTTCTCGCGCGAGACGACGGAAAAAATCCGGCGGCTCGTGCATGATGCAAAACGGCCAATCCGCACGGAACCGCTGGATGTTTTTGCGATGGCGTGAACCGCGAACCTCTTTCCAAAATTGAGATTCGTCGCTGCAAACATCGAGCAGAGTGCATCAAGGAAAGCCAACAAACTAATTGACTGCGATTATGAAAAATCCAGAACATTCCGACCCAAAGGAAACACTTTTGAATGACGCAACTAAATTAGCGATTCGAGATGAAGTGGAAAAGCGCGTCGAGCAGCGTGAAGGCATTTATTGGAAGTTTGGTGGTCTGTTTGTGGCTGTGGTCATTTTGTTTTTCGCCGTGTTGTGGAAAGTTTCAATTTCTGAAATCAGGGAGACTGTTGAAAAACAATTGGCTGAAAAAGAAGTGGTCAAAGCCAAAGACAGAATCATGGCTATCAATTCCGCTGCCGAAGAGATGAATCGCAATTTGGCCGTCATCTCGACCTCAATGAACACGAACCAACAATTATTCATGGAGCGTCTCAATCAAATTAAACAGCAAGACGACGTTGTATTGAAAGATGACATTTCAAAATTGTTCGTTGTCCAAACAGTGACAAATTTGATAGATGGAAATAAAATTATTCTGGATTACGAGCCTATTCCGCACACAATCGGATGGATCCTTCAAGGACAAGACGTTCCATATCGTATAACATTGGATACTTTTGGCCATTTGGAAGGTAAGACAATCGTGGTTGGTTCAGATGGTTTCTCTACGAGGATTACTAAAGGCGTGAAAGTCGAATACATCAAAAAAACTCTGCGTTAGTTTTATATGGAATTAAAATTCATTTTGGAATCACTGCTGTTCTCCGCTCAAAAACCGATGAGCGTGAAGGAACTTCGCGACCTGCTCGCCGCCGCCGCCACCGCCGAGGACGCGGATGAGGCCGCCAAGCCGTTCAAGAAAACCAAGGACGACGACGTAACCGCCGCGCTCGAAGAACTCGCGCGCGAGCACGAGACCGCCGCGCGCAGCTACCGGCTCGCGTGCGTCGCGGGCGCGTGGCAGTTCGTCACGCAGCCGGAATTTTCGCCGTGGCTCAAGGCGCTCGTCGGCGTGAAGGCGCGGCCCACGCGGCTCTCGCAGGCGGCGCTGGAGACATTGGCCATCATCGCGTATCGCCAGCCGGTCACGCGCGCGGAGGTGGAGCAGGTGCGCGGCGTGAACATTGACGGCACGATGCAGACGATTCTCGAACGCGGCCTCGTGGAGCAAAGCGGCCGTGCGGAAGTGGTCGGTCGCCCCGCGCTTTACAGCACCACGCCGATGTTCTTGGAATACTTTGGCCTGCGCGGCCTGGCCGATCTGCCGGCGGCGGATGAACTCCGCCGCATTCCGATTGAGAAACCGCCCGCGCCCGTGACGACTGATCCCGGTCTGGCCACCGCGCCGCCGGAGCAGCTTCAGTTGGATGAAGCAGCGAAGACGGAAGAAACTTCTGCACCCAGTTCGCCGGAACTGCCGGGCTAGGACGGTCTCAATAAATTCTGCAGCCGCTCCACTGGTTTGGGTTGCTGTCGCGCGCGGCAGCGTCCTGGACTGCGGCAGCCCTCTGCCGCTTTTTCGGTGCCAGTCATTCGGTGGAAAAGCGGCAGCGGGCAGCCGCAGTCCAAAACCTCGCGGAATTTTCCAACCGTCCTTGACTGGCGCGGCTGCACTTTTTTGAAACCGCTCTAAAATATTTTACCCGGGACTTTTAAAATTCTTGGATGCAAAAAACAACGGCGGTCTTTGGCCGCCGTTGTTTTGTAATGCTTCACCAAGCGACGTTCGCAAAACGCCATGGAAAATTTCCCGGCTCACGGCGAGGAAAACCGGTAGAAGCGGACCGCATTCGTCTTCGCCGTGTTCGTGTCCGTGAAGAACCAGAGCGCGTTCGTGGCCATCACGTTGGTCACGACGGCGAGCCAGGCGTTGGTGGACGCGAGATTGGTGGTGGCCATCAGGCGGTTCGTGCTGCCGGCGAGGTTGACGAAGGCAAACGAGTAGCTGCCGCTGGCCCGGTCAAACGCAGACGAGAGCAGGATGGGTTTGCCGGTGACGGTGAGCAGCGCCAGGCTGCTGGTGGCGGAACCAAAATTGTCCGTCACCTTCATGGAATAAACGCCCGGCTGGTTGGCGTTGGCGTAGGCGAGCGTGGGGTTGGTCGCACCGATGAGCGTGAGGTTGGTGCGGAAGAGCCATTGATAACCCAGCGCGCCGGAGCCCGTCGCCGCCGAGGTGAACGAGACCGGGTCGCCATTGAGGATGCTGGCGCCCAGCGGCTGCAAGGTGATGACGGGCGGGGGCTGGGAATTGATGGCGAGCAGGGCGGGGCTGCTGGTGGCTTTGCCGAAAGTGTTCGTGATGATCACGGAATATCTGCCGGCCAGGGCGTTGCTGACGGCGGTGAAGTCGAGCGTGACGTTCGTGCGTCCGGCCAGCGCGCTGCCGAGCAGGTTGGTGAGGACGGTGTTGGTGTTGAAATACCACTGGTATTTCAAGGTGGCCGCGCCGACGGCCCCGACGGCGAAAGTGGCCGGGTCGCCGTTGTTGACGGTGACGGGCAGCGGGTTCGTGGTGATGGTGGGCTTGGAGATGAGGGTGAGCAGCGCCGGGCTGCTGGTGGCGCTGCCAAAAGTGTTCGTGACCACCATGGAAAATCTTCCCGCGAGACTGTTGCTCGTGGCGCTGAAGGAAAGGGTGCTGTTCGTCCTGCCGGCCAGCGCGGTGCCAAGGAGGTTGGTGCTGACGGTGTTGGTGTTGAGATACCACTGGAACTGCAACGCGCCCGCGCCGATGGCGGCAGCGGTGAAGCTGGCGGGGTCGCCGTTGACGACCGTGAGCGGCAGCGGGTTCGTGGTGATGACCGGCGCGGCGATGATGGTGAGCAGGGCGGGACTGCTGGTGGCCGTGCCCAGATTGTTGGTGATGATCACGGAATACCGGCTCGCGTTGGTGAAGCTGGCGGTGAACGTGAAGGTGGCGTTGGTTTTGCCGATGAGCCGGGTGTTGGCGTTGAAAATCAGGGCGGAGATGGAGTTGGAATACCACTGGTATTTCAGCGGGCTGGCGCCCACGGCGGTGACGGTGAACGTGGCGGTGTCAGCATTGGTCACGGTCAGGCCCTGTGGCTGGCCGGTGATGACGGGCTTGGAAACAATGGCCAGCAGGGCGGGGCTGCTCGTGGCGGCGCCCAGATTATTGGCGACCACCACGGTATAAGTTCCCGCGTCGCTGTTGCTGGCGCTGGCGAAATTCAGGGGGTTGCTGGTCTGCCCGGCGAGGAGCGTGTTGGTGTTGAAATACCATTGATAACTAAACACGCCGGAGCCGGTGGCCGTGACGGTGAACACGGCGGGGCCGCCATTGGTGATCGTCAAATTCTGCGGTTGCGCGGTGATGACCGGTTTGGAAAAGATGGTCAGCAAGGCGGGCGCGCTGGTGACGGCGCCAAATTTGTCCGCGACCACCACGGTATAACTTCCCGCGTTGCCGTTGGTGACGCTGGCGAAATTGAGCGTGTTGCTGGTCTGGCCGGCAAGAAGTGCGTTCGTGTTGAAATACCATTGGTAGCTGATGAGGCTGTCGTCCGTGGCCGTGACCGTGAAACTGGCGGGGTCGCCGTTCGTCACCGTGACGCTTGGCGGCTGCCCGGTGATGGCGGGCGAAAGCAGCAGGCTGAACGCGATGCCGCCGCCGGCCGAACCGCCGCCGTAGGTAAAGCCGTAAACGGTTTTTCCGTTGATGGCCACCACGCCCTGCGGATTCGCGCCGTCCGGGGCATCCGTGAAATTTTTCAGGACGGAAAAATTGCTCCCGTTCGTGCTCATGCGAAACAATGTTCCGCCGTTGGCCGTGCCGCCGTAGGCGGCGACGCCGTAAAGCAGGCCGTTGTCAATGGCGAGGCCGCCCTTGTTATAGGTGCCGTCACTGTTGCTGGCGGGTGCGCCGATGCTGGAGAGATGCCGCAGCACGCTGAAGCCCGTGCCGTTGGTGTTCAGCCGGAACACGGTGCCGCCGGCGTTGCTGCCGCCCAAAAAGGTCGTGCCGTAAAGCGTGTTGCTGTTCACCAACAACCCCGCGTAGGGATACGCGCCATCGGGTGAATCGGTGAACTGGTGAATGGCCGCGAAGCCGGTGCCATTGGTGTTCAGCTTGAACACCGTGCCAACGCTGTTGCTGCCGCCCTGATAGGTTGTGCCGTAAAGCGTCGCGTTGTTGATGGCGAGCGCGCCGCTCGGCGCCGAGCCGTCGGTGGTGTTGTTGAGATGACGCAACACCGCATAACTTCCGCCGTTGGTGCTGACCTTGAAAATGGTGCCGAAATTATTGCTGCCGCCGCCGCTGGTCGTCCCGTAAAGCATTCCATCGGCAAACCGCAGGCCGGTGACGGGGTATTGTCCATCGGGCAGGTTGGTGAAGCTATGTAGCACGGTGAAGCCGGCGCCGTTGGTGCCAACCTTGAAGACATTGCCGTAGCCATTGCCGCCGCCGATATAGGTCGTCCCGTAAACCGTCCCGCCGTCCACGATCACGCCGTTCGGCTGGCTGCCGTCGCTGGTGCCGGTAAAATCATGGATCGGGTTTACGCTCCCGCCGTTGGTGCCGAGCGAAAAAACCAGGCCGTTGTTGTAAAGCCCGCCGCTGGGCGTGGCGCCGAACAGCGCGCCGTGGTCCAACACCGCGTTGCCGGGGCTGAAACCGTCCGGCGCGCCGGTGAAATCATGCAGCGTCGTCTGCACCTGCGCCGACAACGGCAGCACGGCCGCCGGCACCAGCCAGAAAAATTTCCGTAAAAGTCCCGCGCACATTTTTTTCATCACTTGGTCTGGATTTTTTTTGTCCGCAAATCTGAAGCAGGAAAATCAGCAGGGACAATGCGCCTGCGGCTCAACCGGCAATTCCGCTCAAACTACCATTGGAGCAGTGGCCCCGCAATTCCCGATTGGCAGCAGCCCGGGGTGGCGGCGCAGCTTGACACTGCCCCCGTTTGGAGTTCCGCCTTTAGGCGGTTCGGCGTTCTCACCCAACCGGGGCCGCCTAAAGGCGGAACTCCAAACGCGAGCCGTGCGCGGACGGGTTTCACTGAATCAACTGGCGCGGAAAGGAAAAGTGATGCCATTTCTCAAAAACAATCGGTGCGTTGGTAGGGCGTCGCTGCCGCGACGCTGGCGTGAATCACCGTTGTTGCGGGGAAGCGGCGCGGCAGCGCCGCCCTACCAG
>JAYVCM010000187.1:0-4529 GCA_043749955.1 Limisphaerales bacterium
GCAAATCTCACCGCGCCATCCACCGGCAGGTAGCTCACGAAATTGCTGCCGCTGCGTTCCGGCCGCGCGGCGCTGGCGAATTGAAATTCCGTATCCGCCGCCAGCCCTTGCAGCACGACCGGCTGCAACGCGCTCGTCGCGACGTGAAAACCCACCGCGCTCCAGTCATTGCTCCGCGTGACCGCCGCGTTGAAATGGATTTCGATCGGATAAATCCCGCTGCGGTCGAACTTCGCGACGAAACGGTTTTGATCAATGCTCATCTGCCATTTCTGACGCGCTGCGAGACTCGTGAGCGCGACCGGGCCGGACAGCAGTTCCAGCGAACCGCCTTTCGCGTCATCAACTTTCGCGTTCGCCGTGAGCGTGAACGCCGCGACCTCGCCGCCGAGCTCGCCGGTCAGCTTGAAATCCGACAGCGTGATTCCGCCCGCCGCCGCACGCGACGCGGCAAGACACAGCAGGGTGCAAAAGAGGGAGGCGATGATTCTAGTTTTCATAATTCAATCAGTTATTTAGCAGTTTCAACGACCGCCAGTTGTCAGGCACGGGTCAAAGGTTTGTAAAAAAGTTGTGAGCCTTGAGTGCAAGCCGAAATCCAGACGACAGAATAATTGATGGCAGAATGATAAGAATTTTTGTCTTCATCATTCTGCCATCAATCATTCTGTCGGTGCTCCGTTTCATTCGGTTATTTCCCCGACAGGCTTTTCGCCTGGCGGATCATCCATTCCAGTTTCTTCGGGCGCGCATCCGCACCGTAAATTTCCGGCACACCGCGTATGCCCTTGAGCAAATCATCCGGTGTGACCTCCTGCGCGAACGGACTCGACGCGAGCCATTCGGAGAACGCGCTCGCCGTGGCCGCGAGGCGCATGGCCGCGCTGGATTGTTCGAGCGAAACCGCGCTGCCCGTGTAGGCCACGTCCCAACTGCGCTCGCGATAATCCGTCGTGCCGGGAACTTTGTAGCGCACGCGCACCGTCGCGATCGGGCCGATACCGTCCGCCTTGGTCTCGACGGTGTAGAGCGCGTTGCCTGCTTCCTGCGCGGCGATCTCGGCGGCGTCCACGGTGTTGTCACGGAACTGTTCCTTGGTGAGCTGATGTTTCGCGTAGCCGATCTGGCGATACGAGATCACGCGTTGCGGATTGAATTCCACCTGCACCTTCACGTCCGACGCGGCGAGCGACAACGCGCCCGCGAGCTTCGCGGCGAATTCGTTCGCCGCATCTTCCGGCGTGTTGATGAAGGCGTAACGCCCGTCGCCGTTGCGCGAAAGTTGTTCGAGCGTGTCATCATTAAAACCTTCCCAGCCGATGCCGAAGCAGTCGAGCGCGATGCCTTGCTTGCGCTGCGCCTCGACTTTTTCCTTGAGCACCGCCGCGTCCACATTGCCGAGATTCGCCGCGCCGTCGGTGAGCAGCACTACGCGGTTCAGGCCGTTGGCGAGGTAATGACGCCGCGCCGTTTCGTAGGCGAGCCGCATCGCCTCCTCCAGATTCGTGCCGCCCTGTGGCGTGAGGCCGGCGGTTTTTTCCAGCGCCGCGCCCGCGTCCTGGCCGGACACGCCGTCCGCCCACAGCCGCGCCGTGCGCGCGAAGGTGATGATGCTCACCTTGTCCTGCGGCTGCAACTGCGTGGCGAGAACGTGCAACGCCTCGCGGATGATCAGCACGCGGTCGGCGCGCTCCATCGAACCGGAATTGTCGAGCAGCAGAACCAGGTTCAACGCGCGTCCCGCCGCCCGTCCCGCTGCCGCCGTCTTGACGGAGAAGCGCAGCAGGTCGCGGTTGTGCGCGAACGGATACCGCGCGCGTTCCGACGCAAACGTCAGCGGCTGTCCCGCCGCCGCCTCGGGATCGCGATAATCAAAAGCGTTGATGAATTCCTCGCTGCGGATCGAGGCCGCGTCCGGCATCTGGCCGTTTTCGAGGCTCGCCGCCGCCAGCTTGAACGACACGTCGCTGACATTGAGCGAGAAGGTGGAAAAATTATTTTCGCGCGTGAGAAATTCAGGCTGGGGAATGGGTGCGTTGGCAACGGGTTTGCGGATCGCAACGTCAACCGGTTCGATGCTGGAATCTTTCGCCAAACGATCCACCTCCGCCTGCACCTCGCTGATTTGTTTTGCTTCATCAGCAAACTGCTGTTGCAAGACTTCGAGTCCTTTCCGGTTGATTTGCTGGCCAGACCTGATGCGGTAATCCTGATAAGCTGCCGCCACGGTATTGGCAATTTTTGCAGCTTCTTCCGGCTTGTCGCTCTTGGCTGTGATTGAAATCAGCTTGGTGTTTTTTACCGGATTCAACACCAGCCGTTTCTTGAGCAAAGCAATGGCCTCCTTTTTTTTCAGCCGCTCGCCGCCGTTATTTTTCGCCCAGGCTTCATCCAGCTTCAACGCATCCACCACGTTGCTTAAGACCAAGTCGGACTGGATGATTTCAAAGGTGGTCTGGACAAAATAAGGATCGTATCCGTAGGCGGTCGCCGCCGGAGCGCCGGACATGCCTGTCATGATGGCTCCATCATTCTCAACTTTGATCTTGGCCGTGCTTGCATACTCGCCGTTGAAACGCTGCCAGAACGTCTGGCTCTTTGCCGGCTCCGCCGGATCAGTCACTGTAACCATGGTGGTTCTCGGCATAGCAAAATCAATAGACTCGGCTCGGATTTTTGAGGCAAAGAGCTTGTGACCTTCTTTCAACTGATCCAGCTTGCTCTTTTCATCGGCATAGACTTGCTGATTTACGTCCGCCAAAACTGGCGCGGATAATTGCGCGTGTGGCAGCGGCTTGCCCTCCTCAATTGATTTCACCTGCTTCTCCGTCTCGCCGAGCTTCAACTCGACGACTGCGTTGGTGGTGGTGAGATAACGCAGACCAGCAGCATCGTCCTTGGTCATCCCGGTCCGGACAGAATCCTTCGTCACCCCCAGCGCCAGATTGCCGGAATTGACCACCGTTCCGCCGGAGAAGGAATTTTCCGAATTCAACGTCAGCGCACCGCTGCCGGATTGCGGCAACCGCTGCGTCTCTTTCACCGAAAAGCCAGCCGTTGCGGCATCGCTAACGTATGCATTTCTAGCAATGAAATGATTGCCGGATGGAGCAGATGCAGCAACTGGCGTCGCCGGCAAACCCGTGGCCAGATCAGCTTGCAGGCTAGGCAATGCTGTCTTCGCGACAACTTCCTTTTCAGAATACAAATCCAGCGTGCTGCTGCCCGATTTGTCCATGAGCTTTGATTCTTCGGTGCGCTTGGAAAAGTCGTCGGTGGCAAATAATATTGTGTCGGTGCCGGAGCCGGGCTTGGCAGGTGCAGCCGACGGCATCGCGCCATCAAATGAGCCGTAGATGTCCGCCCGTCCACGCGCCGGAGTCCGGTAGAATTTGTTGCCCACGCTGATGGCATCGCCATCACGCTCTTGAAGTTCTTTGGCAAGAAGCTGGCCGGAATTTTCCACTTTCAATTTCCGGTCCACCGAACTTTCACCCGCGACGGTGTTGAGCGCGATGTCCGGCAGTTTTTCCTGTGGTGTCGTGCCGCCAGCTCCGGATAAGCCGAAGGCATAATTCGCGCCCGCCGTTCCCGCCGGAGCCTGCTGCCGCAATTCATCGCCAAGATTGGCAGGGCCGTTGACCGCGCTCGAACGGTTCACGTTGTCGCTATACCATGCCAGTGCCGAGCTGTCCGATTCAGGTTTGCCGCCGGCTCCACCACCACCACTGCCACCGAAGCGCGAGCTGGTCGTGCCATTGATTGAATTGATGACCATGCCTGCGGTCTGGTTCACACCCAAAGTCTGAGGCTGGCTGCCACCGGAGGTTTGGAATGCGAACGAATCTACGGGCGGTGTGGATGGCTCGCCGAAATTGTTCGCAGCACCAGCGGAAATCACGCCGTGTTTCTCTACATCAGCCAGCGCACCCGAGTCGGTGATCGCGGCAACCTGTGCCGGAGATTCAGTCGATGGCAAAACAATCTGCACGGGCGGTGGCGCGAGGACGGGTTCGGGCGCAACGGTGACAGTGGTGGGCGTAGATGCAGAAACCGCAGGAGCTGTAGGAAAGTTACCGGAGACCGCCAATGTTGTATCTGACTTGTCTAGGGACATGGCGTGCGCTTGAAAATTATCTGACTTAGCAATCTCCATTTCCAACGCTCTTTGTTTTGCGACGTTTGCAGCAGAAATCTTCTGCGCTTTCTTTTTTGCCGCGCTTGTGGCCGGCAACAGCATTGCCGCCAGCATCGCAACGATGGCGACTACAACCAGCGCTTCAATCAACCTCGGAACTTTTGGAAATGGGATTGGCTTGAGCCAGAACAACGGGTTTTCCGGTTGCGGGCGCGGTGTCTTGAAATGCGCGAGGAGTTTTTCGCGGCGCACGTCGGAAAGTTTTAGCGGGACAATTTTTTCACCGGGCGCTGCCGCCGGATTTTTTTCCGCCTCGCGGACGAGGACGATGGTGGACTCCAGTTCGTCGTGCAGTTTTTGCAAGCCGGCGTCCTGCGAAATCGTCCAGCGC
>JAYVCM010000188.1:0-3807 GCA_043749955.1 Limisphaerales bacterium
AAACGCGCCGGGTCGGAGACCGGCGCTCCGAACGCGATTTCAAACTGATGTTTCGCCGTCAACGTCATCACCGCGCCATGCGACCAGCTTGTGGCCACGCGGTATTCATCGTTGTCCAGCTTGCGGAGAAATTGCGCGCGATCCGGCTTCGGCTCCACAAGAAAGGTTTCATGCGCGTCCGGTTTGCTCCAGTCCGCCGTGGTCGTCTCGCCCGTGCCGTAGGGAAAATGGATTTGTATCGCGAGCCGCTTCTGCTTCACCAACGACGACACGACGCGCACGGCAACCGCATCCAGTTTCGGATCGCAAACCGTGTGCACCTCCACCGCCTCGCCGTCGAATTTGAAATGGCTGATGATCTCCCCGTTCCACAAATCCAGGCGCTGCTCGATGTCCGTCAGATCGTTTGTCTTTGCCGGCGAGCCATCGGCGTGCTTCAGCACAAAGCCGATTTGCCCCAGGTGCAGCCGGTGCGGATTCGACCGCAGCCATTGGATCTCCGGCGTTTTTTTATTTCCCGGCACGTCGCAATACGGCACGAGGCGTCCATTGAGGTCGGGAAATTCCTTGAAATGAAATTTATCCACGTCCCAGCCGTTCGTGGTCGGAATCGTGTGCCAGCCCCAGTCCGAGAGCGTGCCGAGCGGCGTGGTTTCCGCGAACGCCTCGGGAAACGTCTGCAGGCCGGTCGCGTCCACGGTGAAGCAGAACTGCCCGTTGCCGACGGAGAGCGGGTTGTTAGCGTCGAATTGTTTCAAGACCACTTCGTGCCGCGCCACGAGCGCGTGGCGGTCAATGGGCGCGGCGGACGCCGGCAGCGAACCGAGCGCCACCAGCAGACAAACAGAGAGCAGGCTTTTCATTTGCATGGGTTCCCTCTATTATCGTGAAAGTGGCGGGAAACGAAATCTCCAAAATTACATGGCCAAATTATTCCTGGGACTTGATTCCAGCACGCAAAGCTTGAGCGCGGTCGTCATTGACCTCGACGCGCGCAAGGTCATCTACGAAAAATCGCTCAACTTCGACCAGGCATTGCCGGAGTTCAAAACCAAGAACGGCGTGCTGCCCGGCCGCGACCCGCTCGTCAAACACAGTCCGCCCCTGCTCTGGGCCGCCGCGCTGGACCGGCTGTTCGCGCAGATGAAAAAAGACAAGGTCGCGCTCGGCAAAATCATCGCCGTCAGCGGCTGCGGCCAGCAGCACGGCTCGGTTTATCTCAACGAGAAGGCGGAGGCCGCGTTCGCCGCTCTGGATCCAAAAAAGTCTTTGGTGGAAAATCTCGCCGGCATTTTCGCGCGCAAGACC
This sequence comes from Limisphaerales bacterium, assembly GCA_043749955.1. Taxonomy (GTDB): domain Bacteria; phylum Verrucomicrobiota; class Verrucomicrobiia; order Limisphaerales; family UBA11358; genus UBA11358. The sequence goes on from JAYVCM010000188.1 coordinate 1,309, forward strand.
TCGCCCATCTGGATGGATTCCTCGACCGCGAAGGAGTGCGCCGAGATCCGCAAGAAGCTCGGCGGCGTCAAATTCACCGCGTCGCGCACCGGCTCGGACACGTTCGAGCGCTTCACCGGCCCGCAGATCCGCAAATTTTACAAGACCGAGCCGCACGCCTACGAAAAAACCTTCAGCATCGCGCTGGTCAGCTCCTTCATGGCCTCGCTGCTCGCGGGCAAGACTGCGCCGATTGATTTTGGCGACGGCGCGGGCATGAACCTCATGGACATCCGCCGGAAAAACTGGAACCACGACGCGCTCAAGGCCACCGCGCCGGGGCTGGTGAAAAAACTGCCGCCGCTCGGCGACGCCGGCCAGGTCATCGGCCCGGTCAGCCCCTACTTCGTCCAGAAATTCGGCCTCAACCCCGCCGCCCTCGCGACCCTCTGGACCGGTGACAATCCCGCGACCGTCATCGGCCTCGGCCTCATCAAGCCCGGCCAGGTCGCCATCAGCCTCGGCACCAGCGACACGTTTTTCGGCACGATGGAAAAATGCGTGACGGATGAGACCGGCGAGGGCCACGTCTTCGGCTCGCCCACCGGCGGCTATATGTCACTCATCTGTTTCAAGAACGGCTCGCTGGCGCGCGAAAAAATCCGCGAACATTACGGCCTCAAGGACTGGACGGCGTTTGGAAAATTGCTCGCGCAGACCAAGCCCGGCAACGACGGCGGCATTTTGCTCCCGTGGTTCGAGGTGGAAATCGTCCCGCGCGGCATCAAGCCGGGCATCCACCGTTTCGATCTCGACGAAAAAAACGCCGCCGCCAACTGCCGCGCCATTTTCGAGGCGCAGATGCTGTCCCTGCGGCTGCACTCACAGTGGATGGGCGTGGCGCCGGAAAAGATTTTTGCCACCGGCGGCGCGGCGGACAATCCGGAGCTGCTGCAGGTGATGGCCGACGTGATGAACTGCCCCGTCGTGCGCATCGAAGTTTCCAAGAGCGCCGCGCTCGGGGCCGCGCTCGGGGCCGCGCACGGCTGGCTCGTGGCCACCGGGGCAAACCCGAAGTGGGAAAAAGTCGTGGCCGGCTTCAGCCAGCCCGTGCCGAAGAGCGAAGTCCACCCGGACAAAAAGACCGCGAAGATTTACGAGGCGCTCGCCAAAAAATACGCCGCGTGCGAATACGCGGCGCTGGAAACCGTTTGACGGACGAAGCCGGCAGTAGTGGGACAGGCATCTTGGCTGTCTAACGGGGTGCATCTGGACCCTGCCCCCGGGCGGCTGTCCCCAGCCGCAGCACGCCCGCTTGCCAACCGACGCTTCAGGGTAATTCGTGGCGTCCGGTTGTATTTCCACACGCTGCGGCTGGGGACAGCCGCGCTCCGGCCAGTTGGCGTTTCGGGGGCCGTGTCAAGCTGCGCCCAACGGCTAGCCGGATTTTCTTTCGCCCGTCATTTCCTCATCGCTCAACGGGCGGAACATTCTCCGGTTGGTGATGCTGGCGGGATTGCGCTGCCCAAAAAATTTCGACTTCATCCGCTGTTTCAACCCGCGCAGCCAGGCGGGCCAGTAGGGATTCATGGCGATCCGCCACCGGCGGAGCGGGGTGGACTGGTCGGGCGCCTCGCGCACGATGTTCCAGGCCGCGACATAGTCGCTCTGCTGCGGCGGCCGGGCAAAGATCGGCACCTCGGCGATTTTTTGCGCGAGGATGGCGAGCGAGACCGGCGGCGATGAATTCAGTTCCACGCGGCTTTTGATCTGGGCGGGCGACTGGACTTCGTAGAACTGCGTGCCTTCGCGGTAGGATTCATACAGGAGGAATTTTTTGATGACGAAGCCGTTCTGTTCGCTGAACACGCCAAAAAAAAGCTCCGGGCTGCACTGGTAAAAACCATGTCCCATGTGGCCGTTGGCGGGCGGGATGGTCAGGAAATGGCCGCCGACGCGCACCAGTTCCAGCGAATGTTTCAGCGCCGCCGGATAGTTGAAGACGTGCTCAAGGGTTCCGCCGTCGAGCACAAAATCAAACTGCCCGCGCATTTTTTCCGGGAACGGCTCGTTCAGGTCGTGCAAAAAATTGGCCCCTTCAAAATCGCTCCGGTCCACGGAGACATACTCCGTGCAACCCAGCGAGCGGATGAATTCGTCGGAGAAAAGATCGCGGCAGGGTTCGCGGACAAAGCATTTGGCGAACTGCTCCTCGGAAATGGAAATGTCAAAATCCTTGAACGCGCCGCGCAGCGTCCCGGGGGAGCAGACAAAGCCCAGCCGCCCCAGCGTGGCCGTCCGATTAAATTTAACTCCCAGATTCTTCCCCCATAACAATAATTTGATGATGTTTAAGCCAATGGCCATGCTGCGCGGGAACCTGCCCAGCCCCGGAATATTTGTAAAGCCATTTCGACCGGAATGTCGGAACTCCATGAGAATGTCCCCATGCCAACTCGATAAGAATGTCCCCATCGGCCGGGATGGTGTAGCAACCCGGCCACAACATGGAGACATTAA
>JAYVCM010000189.1:0-4485 GCA_043749955.1 Limisphaerales bacterium
TGCGCGGGACGTGCGACAGGGCGCGATTGCTCGATCTGGTGGAGAATTTCACGCTGTTCTCGGAGCACAAGGCGGGATTGGCCAAGATAATTGGTCAGAACCATCAGGTGCTTGGGGTCAATGCGGCCATTGCCTCGTTGATGCGGATTCGTCCGGCCTTGGCCAATCCCGCCACCCTCACCCCCGTCCCCTCTCCCACTGAGAGGGGGGAGAGCCCAAATTATCGTGGCGGGCTGCATTACTCGGGACTGGTGGATCGGGCGCGTGAACTCAGGCAGAAGCAAACTCCGGCGGAGGACATCGCCTGGGAATTATTGCGTGACCGGCGATTCGAGGGATTGAAGTTCCGGCGGCAACATCAGATAGGGAATTACATCGCCGACTTCTTCTGCGCCGAGCACAAGCTGGATGTTGAAGTTGACGGGGATGTTCACCGGTCGCCGGAAGTCGTTGCGAAGGATTCACAGCGCGACGCCTACTTGCGTTCGATGGGTTACATCGTTCTGCGTTTCCAGAACCAGCTCGTCATTGACCACCCCGAAGAGTTCTTCAGTCAGATTGCGGCGGCGTTGGAACTCCCCTCTACCTCTGGGAGAGGGGTTGGGGGTGAGGGTAAGACGACGAGTTCCAACGGAATCGGCGTCTTTTGGCAGACGCAGGGCAGCGGCAAGAGCTTCTCGATGGTGTTCTTCGCGCAGAAGGTGCTGCGCAAGGTGGCGGGCAACTGGACGTTCGTGGTCGTGACGGACCGCGTGGAGCTGGACGATCAGATTGCCAAGACGTTCAAGGCCACGGGCGCGGTGAGCGAAGCCGAGGGCGACCAGTGCCACGCTGCGAGCGGCGCGCATCTGCGGGAGCTGCTGCGCGGGAATCATCGCTACGTCTTTACGCTCATCCACAAATTCCAGACGCCGGAACTGCTCTGCGACCGGCCCGACGTGATCGTGCTCACGGACGAGGCGCATCGCAGCCAATACGACACGCTGGCGTTGAACATGCGCGCGGCGTTGCCCAAGGCGCTGTTCCTTGCCTTCACCGGCACGCCGCTCATCGCGGGCGAAGAACGGACGAAGGACGTTTTCGGCGATTACGTTTCCATCTACGACTTCCAGCAATCCGTCGAGGACGGTGCGACCGTGCCGCTGTTCTACGAGAACCGCACGCCGGAGTTGCAGCTCGTGAACCCGGACCTCAACGATGATATTTACAATCTCATCGAGGCGGCGGAACTCGACCCCGAGCAGGAAGCGAAGCTCGAACGGGAGTTGAGTAGGCAATATCACATCCTGACGCGCGACGACCGGTTGGAGACGGTCGCTCAGGACATCGTGCGGCATTTCCTGGGGCGCGGCTTCGTGGGCAAGGCGATGGTGGTGTCCATCGACAAGGCCACTGCGTTGAAGATGCACGACAAGGTGCGGAAGCATTGGGCGGCGGAGCTGGCGAGGGTGCAGACGGAGCTGGGACGGTATGACCTCGCGGCTGACCGGAAGGCTGAATTGCTGGCGCGTCTGGACGTGCTCAAGACCACCGACATGGCGCTCATCGTGTCTCCGGGCCAAAACGAGATTCCGCAGATGCAGGCGCGCGGTCTGGACATCGTGCCGCACCGCAAGCGCATGAATGAGTCATCGCCGCCGCTCGACGAGAAATTCAAAGACTCGGACGACCCGCTGCGAATCGTGTTCCTGTGCGCCATGTGGCTGACCGGTTTCGACGCGCCGAGTTGTTCCACCGTGTATCTCGACAAGCCGATGCGAAACCACACGCTCATGCAGACCATCGCGCGGGCGAACCGCGTGTTCCCCGGCAAGCACAGCGGCATGATCGTGGATTACGCCAACGTGTTCGCCTCGCTCGAAAAGGCATTAGCCATCTACGGCGCAGGCAAGGGCGGCAAGAACCCGGTCAAGGACAAGCAGAAGCTCGTCGCTGATTTACGAAAGGCGATTGACGCGGCGACGACCTTCTGCGCCACGCGCCAGGTGATTCTCCCGGCCATCGAGCAACTGGCCGCCGGCAGTATGCAGCGATTGCAGAAGCTCGCCGACGCCGTGAATGCGCTCATTTCACCCGACCCGCTCCGCCGCGAGTTCCTCGGCCACGAGCGCCTTGTGAGCACGCTTTACGGCGCGGTGAAGCCTGACCCGGCGGCACTGGAATTTTCCGGTCGCGTTGCCTGCCTCGCAGCTATTGCTGACGCCATCCGCACAAAGCTCAATCCCAATCCGGCGGACATTTCCGAAGTGATGGGTGACATCGGCAAACTGCTTGATGCTTCGATTACCGGCGTCGCGATGCCCACCAAGCCCGCGCCGTTGATGGATTTATCCAAGATTGATTTCAAGGCGCTTGGCAGGCGGTTCAAAGAGTCCAAGCACAAGAACACCGACCTCGAAGTCCTCAAAGCCGCCATCCGTGCCCAACTGGGAAAGCTGATCCGCCTTAACAAGACCCGCGCCGACTTCGCCGAGAAGTTCGAGGAGCTGATTGAGAGCTACAACACCGGCAGCCGGAACATCGAAGAGTTGTTCGAGGAATTGGTGAAGTTGAGCCGCAATCTGAGCGACGAACAGCAGCGTCACGTCCGCGAGAACATGACCGAGGAAGAACTGGTCATCTTCGACATCCTCACGCGCCCCGCGCCCGAGTTGAGCGCCGATGAGCGCGCCGAGGTGAAGAAAGTTTCCCGTGAATTGCTGAACAAACTCAAGCTATTGCTGGTGCTCAACTGGCGGCAGAAGTCCACGGCGCGGTCACAGCTCAAACTCACCATCGAGGACGTGCTCGACACGCTGCCCCCCGCCTACGACCGACCGCTCTACGAGCAGAAGTGTTCCGCCCTCTTCGAGCACGTTTACGAATGCTATCCCGAACGGAATACTGGCGTGTATGCGGCAGCTTGACCGAGACTTGACTGCCACCTGACCCGTGGCGCCCCGCCGGTCAAGGCATCACATTATGCTGCTCGCGGGCCAGCCGCTTTTGCTTGGCCATCACCGCCAGCATCGCGCAGCCGCCGATGACGCCGAACCCGGCCATGGTGGGATACCAGATGCCCCAGCCATATTTGTCCAGCAGCCAGCCGATGACCGGCAGCGCGATGGCCGTGCCGAAATACTGGAAGGAATCAATCACGCCCGACGCGAAGCCCGCCATCTTGCGCCCGCCAATGTCCATCGGTGCCGCCGCGCCGACGAGCGAGTGCGTGGAATTCACCGTGAGCGAAATCAGGATGAGGAACAGGCAGCCCAGAAAAATCCCGCTCGGCGTCGGGCCGACAATGCCGGTGTTGATGATCGCGGCGGCGATGAGGATGACCACCGTTTGTCCGAAGTAGAGTCCCATCGCGACGGGCGAGCGGTGGCCTTTGAAATATTTGTCCGAGACGATTCCCGAAGCCAGCGACCCAAAAACTGCGACCATCGGCATCAGGTTCAGCGTCCAGAAAACTGCCGCTGGTTTTTTGGCCATGTCGAGGTGCAGTTGCTCGACAAAATACAGGATGGAAAGCTGGTCCGAGCTGTTGCGCACCGCGCCGGTGCAGGCATACGCCACCGCGTAAAACCACACGAGCGGATGCGTGAAGATGGTGACGAAGGAATCCTTGACGCTCGCGCGCGTGCCGGTGTCGCCCGCGCTCAATTCGTCGTGGATGAGTCCGGGATAGCCCGCCGCTTCGGGAGATTCTTTCGGAATGAACGCCACGAGCACGGCCATGATGGCGGTGAAAATGGGCGGGATGCGGAACAGCCAGCGCCAGTCGCCCTCGGCCACGATGAAAGTGCCCACGGTGAACCCGGCCAGAATGAGGGGCGCGAGATTGTTGATGGCGACCTGGCCCATCTGGATCATGAAACCGAAGATGCCCGCGAACGTGCCGCGCTCGGTGCGGTTGAACCACGCGGCGTTGATTTTGATCATGCCGGGCGCGCCGAACGACTGGAAATAACCATTGATCAGCCAGATGAGCGCAAAGGTGGAGAAGGTGCCGACGGTGGAAGAGAAGCCGTAGATGAGGTTGATGGTGATCGTGCCCGCCGCGCCGATGAGCATGGCCGCCCGCCCGCCGATGCGGTCGGTGAGCAGGCCGTTGATCAACTGGCCGAAACCGTAGGCGACCGACCACCACGCGAGAATTTTCGTGATCTCGAATTTATTGAAATGGAACTCCTCCACCATCCCCGGCGTGGCGAAGCGGAAATTGTAGCGGCACATGTAGTAGGACGCATACATGAGGCCGAGGATGACCCAGTTCAGCCCGCGCCGCGGACGAAAGCCGGGCGGATATTTTATGACCGTGCTTGGATTCATCGGCAATCTTTCAAACCTTGTTCGCCGGAACTAAACAGGAATCCTCCGGCGCGTCAAAGCAAAACAAAAAAGGTGTCGGAACTCCATGAGAATGTCCCCATGCCAACTCGATAAGAATGTCCCCATCGGCCGGGATGGTGTAGCAACCCGGCCACAACATGGAGACATTAA
>JAYVCM010000190.1:0-16596 GCA_043749955.1 Limisphaerales bacterium
TTAATGTCTCCATGTTGTGGCCGGGTTGCTACACCATCCCGGCCGATGGGGACATTCTTATCGAGTTGGCATGGGGACATTCTCATGGAGTTCCGACACACGCTGAATCCGGGCTTGTCGTGGAAACGCGGTTCGCCTAAATTCCGGCGTCCCGGAATAAATTTACCAGCACTCAAATCAATCATGCCAGCCAAACACAAACTTCGTTACGGAATGGTCGGCGGCGGCCAGAACGCCTTCATCGGCGCGGTCCACCGCCTCGCCGCCAGCCTCGACGGCCAGATCGAACTCGTCGCCGGCGCCTTTTCTTCCGACGCCAAAAATTCAAAGACGACGGGCGAACAGCTTTTCCTCGATCCCCGCCGCGTCTATGCGAGCTTCGCGGAGATGGCGGAGCGCGAGGCCGCGCTGCCGGCGGACGAGCGGATTGATTTCGTCTCCATCGTCACGCCGAATTTCCTGCACGCGCCGGTCGCCACGGCGTTTCTTAAAAAAGGTTTCCACGTCGTCTGCGACAAGCCGATGACGTTGAACTTGAAGGAGGCCAAGGTGCTGCGCGAAACGGTGCGCCGGAGCGGAAAAGTTTTTGCGCTCACGCATAATTACACCGGCTACCCGATGGTGAAGGAGGCGCGCGAACTCGTCCGCGCCGGCAAGCTCGGAAAAATTTTGAAAGTCGTCGCCGAGTATCCGCAGGGCTGGCTGCTCGACAAGATCGAGGACGACGGCCACAAGCAGGCGGCCTGGCGCGCGGACCCGAAGAAGGCCGGCGCGAGCTGCTGTCTCGGCGACATCGGCACGCACGCGGAAAACCTGGGCCGCTACATCACCGGGCTGGAGATCGAATCGCTGTGCGCGGAGTTCACGACGTTCATCCCCGGCCGCAGGCTGGAGGACGACGCGAACCTGCTGCTGCGCTACAAAGGCGGCGCGAAGGGCGTGCTGCACTGCTCGCAGATTTCCTGCGGCGAGGAAAACAATTTGAACATCCGCGTCTATGGCACGAAGGGTTCGCTGGCGTGGCAGCAGGAGCATCCGAACGAATTAAAATTTATTCCCAAGGGCGAGGCGGCGAAAATCCTGCGGCGCGGAAATAATTACGTCAGCGACGCGGCGAAGAAATTCACGCGGCTGCCCTTCGGCCATCCCGAGGCGTTCATCGAGGCGTTCGCGAACATTTATCTCGAAGCGGTCGCGGCGATCCGCGCCCACAGCGAGGGCAAGCGCGCCGATAAAAATGATTTTCCGACGGTGGACGACGGCGTGATCGGCATGGCGTTTCTGGAAACGGCAGTGAAGTCCGCCAAGTCGAAGGCGAAGTGGACGAAGTTTGTCAAAATCTGAAATCTGAAATCTAAAATGAAAAACAAAATCATCAGCGCGACAGGAACAGGGAAACATCCAACAACCAACATCGAACATCCAACATCCAAAAAACGCCGCCAACACGGAACATTGGATGTTGGTTGTTGGATGTTGAATGTTCGATGTTTTTCCTTTGCCATTTTGCCGTGCCTGCTCGTCGCCCTGGCCGGATGCGACACCAAACCGCCCGGTTCACCGACGGCGGCGCAGTCAAAACCAACCGCCGCGCCCAAGCCGAAGGAGATTGTCATTGATGGCGTCGCGGGTTTTCAGGACACGCCGATGCAGCCGGACGGCCGGTGGCACGTCCACGATCCGGCGCGGCCGCAGCCCACCGTCGTCACGCCCGGCACCTTCAGCGCCAAAGCCACGCCGCCCAGCGACGCAATTGTTTTGTTCGATGGAACGGACCTGTCGCAATGGCGCGACAAAAAAACCGGTGGCCCCGCGTTGTGGACGGTGGAAGATGGCGTGGCAATTTCCGCGAAAGGCGACATCCTGACGACCAATAAATTTGGCGACATCCAGTTGCATCTGGAATTCCGCGAGCCGACGCCACCGAAAGAAAGCGGCCAGGGCACCGGCAACAGCGGCATCTATTTCATGGGGCTTTACGAGATTCAAATCCTCGACTGTTACAAAAACAAAACCTACGCGGACGGCGCGACGGGCGGGCTTTACGGCCAGCATCCGGCGCTGGCCAACGCCTGCCGCCCGCCCGGCGAATGGCAGACTTACGACTGCATTTTCACCGCGCCGCGTTTTGGCGCGGACGGCGCGGTGGTGTCGCCCGCCTACCTGACGGCGACGCTGAACGGCGTGGTGGTGCAGAATCATCAGGCGTTCCGAGGCGCGACGAACTGGCGTTCGCCCGGCAAATACGCGCCGCACGCGGCGGAGCTGCCGCTGCTGCTGCAGTATCACAGCAACCCGGTGGCTTTCCGCAACCTCTGGGTGCGGCCGGTGCCGCTGGTGAACGATCCCTGATGGAACGCCGGTCTCCGACCCGGCACGTTTGAAAGACGAACACCAACGAGCCGGGTCGGAGACCGGCGCTCCAAAAACAAAAAACAAAATGAAAAAACTTTTCGCCCTTCTGCTGATCACGTTGACCGCCGCCACCTTGCAGGCCGCGCCGAAAAAACTGCTCGTGGTCTCGGTGACGACGGGCTTCCGGCACGCCTCCATTCCGACGATGGAAAAAATGCTGTCGCAACTGGCAAAGGACAGCGGCGAGTTCACCGTGGATTTCGTGCAGCAGCCGGCGGGCAAGCCGGCGGCGCCGAAAAAGCCCGCGCCGTTGAAGGCGGACGCGCTGGAGGAGCAGAAGGCGGCTTACAACGCGGCGGCGGACAAATTCAACCACGACCTGGCGGCCTTCAATGTGGCCGAGGTGAAGTGGGAACAAACTCTGGCGGTGGCGCTGGAAAAACTTTCGCCGGCGTCGTTGAAGCATTACGACGGCGTGGTTTTTGCGAGCACGACGGGCGACCTGCCGATTCCTAACCGGCAGGGATTTCTGGACTGGATCAAGGCGGGCCATGCGTTCATCGGCCTGCACTCGGCGACCGACACGTTTCATGGCTGGCCAGAGTTTATTGAGATGATCGGCGGCGAGTTCCAGCATCATGGCCCGCAGGTGGCCGTGGAATGTCTGAACCAGGACGAAACGCACCCGGCCACGGCGGCGCTCGGCAAGTCCTGGAAGATTTCGCAGGAGGAAATTTATCAGTTCAAAAATTATGACGCGGCGAAAGTCCACGACCTGTTAATTCTTGGCCAGCATCCTGAAAATAATTCGCCGGGACATTTTGGCGTGGCGTGGTGCAAGGATTACGGGCAAAAAAAATCCATGGCGCCCCGGCACGGCGCGGAACTTTTGATGTGGAAACCATGGCCCAGCAAGGGCGGGCGCGTTTTCTACACATCGCTCGGCCATCGCGAGGACATACTGGACGCCGACCCGGATTTGAAAGACCGCAAGAATTCTGTGGCGGTCGCCAAAGCGTATCAGGCGCACGTCCTCGGCGGCATCGAGTGGGCGCTGGGGTTAAAAAAATAATATGCGGCGGCAAATCTTAGATTGAATCCGCGCGCAGAGCCGCTAGACTGCGCGTTCAATGTTCGGGGCGTAGCGTAGTCCGGCTAGCGCGCTTGCTTGGGGTGCAAGAGGTCGGGAGTTCAAATCTCCCCGCCCCGACCATTTGATTAACCTTGAAAACATTGGCGATAATGAGGGTTTCGCCGAGCGGCGCGCTGGTGACGCCGACTACCCGTCAAAACATTCGCAAAACATTTCAAGTGCTTTAGAGGCTGAAAGCGAGCAGCAAGTGAAATTTCCAAAACGATTGAGGCATCGCGGCAAGGGCAAGGTGCTGGCGACGATCTACAAATTCCCCGACTCCTACCGCCTTTACTGGCGCGCCCGCGTTGACGGGAAGCCAAAGAGCCGGATGAAGGACTTCAAGTCCTACGCCGAAGCCAAGCGCGAGGCTGACAAGGTGGTTGCGGACTTGGCAAAAGGCAGAGCGACCGGACTTTCGCCGGGACAGATTGCCGACACGCTGAACGCGCTTGAAGAATTGCAGAGGTTTTATCAGGCGACCGGCAAGCGCATTTCTATCAGGTTCGCAGTTGGCGAGTATTGCGAAGCTGCCCGGAAGCTGGACGGGCGGACAGTGGCAGAGGCAACAGCCGGTTTTCTTTCCACAGTGGTCAAAGTCAAGCGGACGGACTTGACCGCAGCGGTTGAGCAATTCATTGAAAGCCGAAAATTGAAGACAGTCGCCGCAAATGGCAAACGCCCGCAACTGTCACCCGGCTGGCACTACATCGTCGCCATGTGGCTGCGCGAGTTTGCAAAAACATTTCCCAGCTATGCCGTCGGCGATATAACCAGAGACCACTTGACCAAATACGTCAACTCACACGGTAAAGTCTCGCCACGGACGCGGAACGGCAGGCGAAACGCGGTGAAAATGTTTCTGAAATGGAGTGTTGAGCGCGACTACTTAACCGCAAATCACCGCTTGCTGGTCGCTGACGGCATGGCAAAAGAAACGGAAGACTTCGGGGAAATTGAATTTCACACTCCCACAGATTTGCGCGCCTTGCTTGAAGCCGCCAATTTACAAAAAGATTTCCGCAATCTGCTGGCTGTTGTCGCGCTGGGCGGGCTGGCCGGACTGCGCTTGCAGGAAATCGCGCGCCTGACATGGGCAGACGTTTGGCGCGTGCCGGGACATATTGAAATCGTTGCGACCAAAGCCAAGACGCGGCAGCGGCGGCTTGTGGAAATCGTTCCGGCGCTGGCGGCGTGGCTTGAACCGTTCCGCGATTTTACCGGGAACGTCTGGGCTGGCACGTTGGACGGCTTTCACGATCTGTTTGGCACGCTGCGCGCCAACTTGAAAATCCCGGCGCGGCGCAACGGACTGCGCCACAGCTTTTGCTCGTTTCACTTCGCGCTGCACGCCAACGAAAACCTGACCGCGCAGCAGGCGGGCAACTCGCCAGCGATGATTCACGCGCACTATAAAGGACTGGCAACGAAAGCCGAGGCGGAAAAATGGTTCAACGTGCGACCGGAAATCGCCCCGAAGTAATTCAACTGCCAACTGAAAACACGCATGAAAAATAAAACACTTCTACCGTGGTCTAAACTGCCGCCAATTCATATTCCAAAAAAGTGTTCTGACAGCCAGAAAATGGCGTGGAATAAATTGATCTATCAAGCGTGTGCCATGAAAGTGGATGCAGAAGGAAATTTTGATCCTGAGCAATACTACTTGGACATGGTCAAGTCCACCGGGACGGTGGTTTCGGTCGGTGGTTTGCGGTGGTTCCTAGGCGGTGTCGTGCCTGTGAGATTTAAGAATAGGAAAGAAACGGTGTATGATGAGACGTTACAGCCGGACACAGTTCTTTTGCCAGCGAAAGACAGCCTTTGGGCGTCGGAAGCCAGATTGAATAGCTTTTTGATTAAACTTGGAAAAGCGCTTGCGAATAAATCAAAACGAGGAAATCCGCTGTGGGTTCCAGACTGGCCGAAAAACACGGATCGGACTTTGACTTATGTCGTGCAAGGCTGGTGCGAAAGCATCTTCTTTAACGGTGAAAAGTGGCCGCCGCTTTGTTGTCTCTCCACTCCCGCACTCGCAAAATTCATTAAGTTGTGCAAATCGTGTGGGAATATAAATGATCCGCGCACGCTTGAACAAGCGATTCGTCGGCTTGGGCTGGTGAGTATTCCCAAAGGCAGAATCAAGGAGGTTGAAAAAAGGTTTGGACAATTTCACTTCCGCTGATTTTGCTACACGAGACTGAACAACGGTTTGTAGCACACCTACGTTTAATACGATGCAATAATTGCTCGTATGTTAAACGACAGTCAAGAAATTCAAACTGCGCCCGCGAGCGAGTCAGGCTTCATTGACGAAACGGAAATGTTGAAGCGCATTCCGATTTCGCGCGGCACTCTCATTAACTACCGTAAATCTGGGAAAATTCCGTTCGTCCATCTCGGCGGCAGGAGAATTTTATTCCACTGGCCTACTGTTGAAACCGCATTACTGCGCCTCCAAACCGGATGTTCGCTGTGAGCAGGACTCGCTCACTTCCACACTTCAACAAATAAAAAGCCGCCGCGCTCACGACGAAATGAAACGCGGCGGCAAACTCAACTATGAAAGTAGAATACGCGATTGAAAGGAAAACGCAACCTGACACGAAGGTTGACCGCCTGTGCAAGCAGCTTGGTTCCGACGTTGTGTTGCTGTCATGCAATGGCAAAAAACCGAATGCTCCTTGGAAGTCACTTACGATCTCTGACATGAGCGATGACGAATACCTTGAGAAACTCGCCGCCGCTCCAAACATCGGCGTGGTATTGGGGAAGCGCAGCGGCAACTTGTGCGTCATTGATTTTGACGTTGACGGCGAGGATGAAACATTCTTGAAACTCAATCCCTCGCTCACATCCACGTTGCGCACGCGTGGTAGTCGCGGCTCTTCATTTTGGGTTCGGATAATCGGTAGCTATCCCGGCAGCACGAAATTGAAGTTGAATGGCAGCGAACTGGGCGAGTGGCGAGCGGATGGAAACCAAAGCATCATCGCCGGTTTGCATCCGACAACGCACCAGCCTTACAAGATGCTGAACAAGGCAACGCCGGTAGCAATCGCGTTCGACAAAATTATCTGGCCGCAGGGGGCGTTTTCGCATGGTAAACACGGCATATCACGAGTGGCGACCGGTAATAATGTTACACAAGTATTACAAGTAACAGAAGCAGCACAAGTTTTAGAAGTTTCAGAAGTAACAGATGCGATAAGAGTTTTTAGCGTTTGTGATTTCAGTCAATCAAGCGAGAACGAAATTGTTCGCCTGTGCGTTCCCAATGCTGCTAACCAAAATCATGGGCGACTTTTCGATTTAGCTCGTGGCGTCAAGACACTTGAACGCCAGCGCGGAGATTTTTCCGACGCTGATTTGAAGCGCCTCTTTGGAAAGTGGTATCGGCTGTCCCGCGCACACCTGCGAAAGACGCAATCACGCGCGGAGTATCTGGAGGAATTTTTGCAGGCGTGCGACACCGCACTAATTGCGCTCGACGAAGGCGGTCTGCTGACGGCATGGCAGATGGCCAAAAAGTCGCCGCAGCCGAAAGCGGCCTTGACGTTCAAGTCGGCGGCGGCGCGGATGTTGGTCAGCCTCTGCTTTCAGTTGCAGCAACTCGCGGGCAACGAAGATTTCTTCTTGTCGTGTCACAGTGCGGGAAAACTTTTGAAACTCACGTCCGTTCACACCGCTCGCTTATTGCGAACGCTGGTGGGCAAAGGCGTTCTGCAACTTGTCGAAAAAGGCAACTTGAAAACCAGAAAGGCGACACGCTACCGATTCACGAAAGCAAAAGGAATTTTGATATGACCAGTGATGCCAAAAGATTGCTTGCAGAGTGCGAACAGCGGGGACTCCAACTTGAACCGCGCGGGCAAATGCTGTTTGTAGCGCCGGAGGAGAACACCACCCCGAAAATCGTCGCGCAGCTTCGCCGCCACAAACTTGAAATCATCGCCAGCCTTGAAGCCAAGCAGCGCGCAACTTGGACTCACGTTGCCAAGCAAATCTTGGCCGGTGAATTTGACGGCGCGGACAATTCCGCCGTTGCCAGTCTCACTATCGGATTGCGCGGCGTTATTGACCCGCAATGCCAGCTTGCGCTGGCGCGGCTAGAGCTGGAAAAACCTGACAACCTCAAAAAATAATATGACCGAAATGCAGACAAACAACTTACCCGCCCGCCGCAAAAATAAAAATGGCAGGCCAACGAAATTTACCCGCCAGACGCGTGCGCGCGTCCTGTCGTGCGTCAAGAAAGGGATGCCGCTCGTCCACGCCGCGAACGCGGCGGGCATTTCCTTCATGTCGCTGAACACCTACCGCCAAAAGCATTTGAAGTTCGCCGACGCGCTCGCGCAGGCCATCAGCAAAGGTGTCGAGAAGCGGCTGGAAATAATTGAGCGGGCATTGGACTCGCAAGACGAATCAATCCGACTGCGGGCGGCGTGCTGGTTTTTGGAACACACGCAACCGTCGCACTTCGCGCGCAACCGGATTGAACTCACCGGCGCGGACGGGCAGCAATTGGCGGCAAGCGTCACGTTGTATCTGCCGCAAAAGGAAAACGCCGTTGTCGAGGGCAGCGTGGTGACGGTCGCGGCTTTGACGGAAGGAGGCACAAGTGAACTCGCTTGAATTGCGCCCGCAGCCGGGCAAGCAGGAAAAATTTCTCGCGTCGCGTGCTGACATTGCGGTCTTCGGCGGCGCTGCCGGTTCGGGCAAATCGTTCGCGCTGCTCTTGGAACAGCTTTACGACAAAGACAACGGGCAATTCCGGTCAGTCATTTTCCGGCGCACGGTTCCCATGATTCGGCAACCGGGCGGGCTGCTGGATACCAGCGAACAAATTTTTCCGCTACTCGGCGGAAAGCTGAACCAGTCCGCGCTGGAATGGGCGTTCCCCGCTGGCGCGACGGTGAAACTTGCGGGCATGGAACTTGAGGCCGACCGTTACAACTGGCAAGGCTCACAGATTGCCTTGATCTGTTTTGATGAAGTCCAGGAATTTACCGAACGCCAATTTTGGTTTCTGGTCAGCCGCAACCGCAGCATGAGCGGCGCGCGGACGCGAATCCGCTGCACCTGCAATCCTGATTCGGATTCTTGGCTGCGAATTTTTCTCGCATGGTGGATTGATCCCGACAGCGGGCTTCCAATCCCGGAGCGCAGCGGGGTGTTGCGCTGGTTCGTGCGCGATGGCGACTCGCTCGTCTGGGGTGACAGCCGGGCTGAGCTTGTGGCAAAACTCGGCGCGGAGGTTGAACCAAAGAGCGCGACGTTTATTTGCGCCCGCGTCACGGACAATCAAATCCTGTTGAAGCAAGACCCGGCCTACATTTCAAATTTGAAATCACTTCCGCTCGTCGAGCGTGCGCGATTGCTGGACGGCAATTGGAATGTCCGGGCAAGCGCGGGCAACTTTTTCCGGCGCGAGTGGTTCGGCACGCCGTTGGACAGCGCGCCCGCCGACATAATTACGCGCTGCCGCTTCTGGGATCGGGCAGCATCAGAGCAGCGCAGCGGCACAGACCCGGACGCGACTTGCGGCGTGTTGCTCGGCAGAGATGAGGCAGGCGTCTATTACGTCCTCGACTGCGTGAAGATTTTTGCGACTCCGCACGCTGTCGAAAAGGAAATGCTTCGCTGCGCCCAATTGGACGGCCTCGAAACGACTGTCGCCTATATGCAAGACCCCGGCAGCGCGGGCGTCGCGGAAGCGCAAGCGACGGCTCGCGCGCTGGACGGCTTCAACGTGCGCTTTGCCACGGCGTCCGGCGACAAGCAGACGCGGGCAAAGCCAGTGTCGGCACAGTGCGAGGCGGGCAACGTGAAAATTGTGCGCGCACTTTGGAATGATGAATTTATCCGAGTGCTTGAAAATTTCCCCGACGGCAAACACGACGACGCAGTTGACGCCTTGTCCGGCGCGTGGGCGACTTTGCGGGAGTCAGGCGGCATGATAACGGAATTTTTTCCACCGAGCCGCAGCGAGCGCAGTCCTTGGCAAACGAGAAGCTGGCCGATGAGCAGAGGATCATTTCGGTGATGCCTTTTAACCTATGAAGACGCCTGAACAGTCGGACGAAAATCTGCGCATCGCCGTGCATGAGTTCGGACATTTTGAAGCGTGTGCGAGCTTCGGCATCAATTCATCCCCGAAAGTTTTAGGCGATGCAGAGCAGTATCAGACGGCCAACGGCAAAACCATTGTCGGCGAATGTCGGATTGACGCTTGCGCCAATGCCACGCCGTTTCAACAATCCGTGATCGGCTGGGCGGGTTATCTGGCGGAATATATTTGCGGAGTCCAAGAACCGCAGACGCGCAATCCGTTCCCGCTCAAAAAATTCTGCCTCAAAGATTTCTACCGCGCAGCGGAAGCCGAATTTGAAAAGACATTCAGCCAGTCCGATCAATCGCTGATTTGTGCCTACAAAAACCACTGGGTTTCATTCGCGGGCGCATACCAACGGCTCCGCAAGAAAAAGGCGAAAATCCTTCGCCTGTCACGCCTTGAAAAATCCATCTGCGACCGCGTTGCTGAAAATCGCCGGGTGGAAGCAGCAAAATGGGCAGGCGTTCCCCGTCCGCCGGGTGAACCGGCGACGCACGCGGATTTTGTGCGTGTGGTATGCGGCGATGACCCGCAGCGTTTCGAGCGATACATCGTCAGCCGCGCGGAAGTCCATTTGTGTGGCGGCGCTGCGGAAAATTTCGAGGACACCAAGAAATCAATGCTCAATCATTTTCTGGGCAGCGTCGCGGACGAACTGCGCGCCCGGCACGCGGGCAAGGCCGACGCCGAAATTGCCGGGGTGCTGTTTGATGAAAATTTTGCCAGCATCCTCAAATTGCAGCGGCGAATTTACGGCGGCGATTTTCCCGATGGTGATGCGTGGTTCGCGGCGGCGCGAGATTTTTTGAACTGGGCGGCAAGCGAGAAAAACTCTCGGCAGCGAACAAACCGCTAACCATAATGACGAGCCATGAAACTATTGCCGGACGAAATCCATTTTGACTGCCCCAACTGCAAGCGCCCCATGAGCGGAGACAAGGCGTTGCTCGGCGTAATGATTAACTGCCCGGATTGCCGTGAACCATTTTTTCCGGTTTCAAAAGGCGAACAGTCTGTCAGGGAAGACGCCGATGAACTGCCAGAAAAAACCCGGCGCATGGCCGAGCAGAAAGAATTTCACCACCGGGAAGCGATTGGAAGAATCCGCAGTTTGGCATGGGGCTTCACGGTGGGGGCAATCATTTTGGCGGCCATCGCCATCATCATCGCGCTCGGCTCGGCTTTCACTTCCATTTCGGGGGAAAGTTCTGGTAACGGATTTTTCATCGCCGGTGCGTTCCTCGGCGCGGCGCTCTGGTTGTTCCTGATCGCACAGATAATTTACATCCGCGCCAACACCGAAAAATAAGGCGCTGATGCCATGCAGATTCTCGTGAGGGCGAAATTTTAACTCATGGAATCGTCGGACCCTACCTGTCGGCCAGCCGAATTTCGCTTCCAAAGCTTTAATTTTTCAGGGTTGCTTTCAATGTCGCGGGTTTCCTTCCATTGTTTAGCGTGCCATAGTGCAGCACGAGCTTCCTCTGTCCATAGTTTGTGCGTGTAGTCTTCACCTTCCTTCAGATTATCAACCACTCGCTTAATTTCGTTCAAGTTCACGCGGAAAAACTCCTTCCGCATGTTCATTTTGTTCACCCGATATTCGGCAAAGCTTTTATGTAGAGAGCGCTCAAGGCCGATGGAATCTTTTGTCTCGATTACCGCATGAATATCAAATTCAAACGGCACGCTTGCGCCGCCAAGTTCTTTAACGCGCACTTCATGATCTCTCTGTGTTTCGCCAATCTTGTAAACGCCCACGCCATTGCTGTCCGGCTCACCAAAAGTTCCGATGTTGGAAATGATGTAAATGCGCCCGACTTTTGTTAGTTGAGATACTTGGAGTTTTTGTTCAGTGGCGACAGTGAGGTCTTCGCACGCTCCATGATACCTGTCTTCCAATTCCGATACTCTGTGCTGCCATTTCGCTTTGTCTTCGGCTGCTGCTGCCGCAAGCTGTTTTTTCGCCTCCTCAAGTTCCTGTTCACTCTCCTTGGCAGCCAGTTTTTTCAACTCCTCCAATTTTTCCGCCTCGCGAAGTTTCTCCGCCTGCTCCCGCTTTGCCAAAGCCGCGTCGCGCATCTTTTCTCTTTCGACACGCTGTTCTTCCTGTCGCTGCCGGGCCATCTCCTGCACGATCACCGCCCATTTCAATTCGGCCAATCTTGCATCAAGGTAGGCTGGCAGGATACGCGCATCTCGAAATGCTTTGCCGTCCTTATTCACAAGGCTGAAGGCATCGCGGATTTCTTGTTCAAGCGTTCCGTAGTTATCATGTTTTACCCTTGAGAGAGTTGCATCCACACGGCCATTGAATGCGTGAATCACAAACTGTATCGCGGTTCTTCGCCGGGGAGCCTCGACGTATTCGCAAGTGGCCGCCTCACTTGGTTCAATCACAACCATGCGACGGGTAAGGTCGCGGGCAGATTTGAGAGATTCACCGGCAGCCGCATAACCAAATTCCGCTGCCAAATCGTCAAGCAGGCTGTGCGTCGGAACGAGGTAGCGATCTCCGTAGCCATCAACGACATTGCGCATGGCTTCGGCTGCCTGCTCCAGCATTTCCTTTTCACGCAAGGCGCGGTAGGCATCGCCGCCAATCTGCTCCGCACGCTTTTCCGCCTCGGCCATGATGCGGCCAGCATCCCGCGTCGCCTGATTGAGCAACGCATCCGCTTGATCTCGCAACGCTTTGGCTCGCTGGACTGCCTGCGCCCGCTCGTCGGTTGCGGCAACTTTGGCCTGCTCCATCAAACTTTGTGCTTCCGCCCGCAGGCTGGTCGCCTCTTTCAGCGCGTCGGCAAGCTGGCGTTGCACCTCGGCTTCGGCGTCCCGGAATTTTTCAAATTTCCGAAGCGGTTCAAAATCCTTGATGGTCTTGGCAACCAGCGCGGCAGCGGCATCCTGTGATTTGCGAGTTTCGGTTTCGTAATGTTGCCGGAGCCGTTCGGATTCTTGTTTCAGTTCGGTGAATTGCTGGTCAATCTGCTTTTGAGCATCAGCGACGGCGACCTGTGCCTCACCATAAACCCGCTGGGTTTCTGACTCGTAGTGTTGCCGGAGGCGTTCGGTTTCCTGATTTGCAGCCGCGACCTGTCCCTCAAGTTTCTTGTTGTAAAACATCAACGCAATGAATGCGGCGAGACAAGCAACGGCAATGATGGCAAATAGGAGAGTCATAACGTCGGATTGGTTTCTGGAGTTGGCGCGGACAAATCTGGATTCAATTCGGCAATTTTAGTTTTCAACTCGCCGCGCAGCTTTTGAACGCTGGCGAGGAGATTTTGCAAACTCAATTCCTGACCGGACGAATGCGCGATGTCTGCCGGCGTGAGTGGGGCAATGGGTTGGAACGCTTCCGATTTGCGGGAAGCCTTGAAGTCGCCGCGACATTGGAAAATGTCCATCGCGTCAGCGGGAACGAGCTGCTCGAAATTGAGCTGGGCGACATCAGCCCGTGGCAGGGCGACTGACACGACCGGCTGCTCCACCGCGTGACCCGTGCGCGAATCCAGCGAGTCCGCCGCCGCTGTCACCAAAATCGTGTCCACCGGCAACAGCGCAAAAATCTCACGCGCCACACGCAGCACGCACCCGCACAGATAATCCAGATAGATGTCGTGAAAGAGTCCTTTGGGCATCGGCTTGGCGGAAACCTTTTCACTCGCCGTCAGCGTCTTGACCTCGGCGGGAATAATCTGTTTGCCGCTTACTTTCAGCACACACTCGACCAGCTTGGCACTGTGGACGATAAAATTGATGGACGAGCCAAGATCGGAAATGTCAGCGAACGGATTAAATTCAACCAAAGCCTCGGTGTATGCCCGGTGTTCCCCGGCAAGAATCCGCCGCGCCATGTTTTTGAGCTTTTCCCATTCCGCCATTTGTTCGGAATAGGATTGCATCGCCGCCTGAAAATCCCGCTCGTCCTGCAACCGGGCTTGTTCAAGCATGGATTGCGCGGCTTCTTTTTTTTCGGGTTGAATGACTGCGAATCGTTGATTTGCTTTCTGCTCGTGATGCAAAACATTTTGCGGACGAGGTGGGGGCAACGAGGCGGCGACCGCTGGCCAGTCCCACACTTCACCCTGTTCTTTGTGAACCGACCGAAGCAATTCGACCCGGTTTTCATAGGTCTCAACCTCCAGCCGCGCCTGTTCGATTGCCGAATGCTTGGCATTGTCTTTGGCCTGACGCTCCAGTTCGCGCTTCAGCTTTTGCAGCACGCGCTCGCGGCGGCGCTCGGCTGCTTGAATTGCTCGCAGGGTTGCCATAGGACTGCGCCGAGATTACTTCGGTCAGCGTTGCAAAGCAATTGCTCCGCTAAATTCAATTGGCGGCACGCGAAAAAATTTCAGTTTGCCATCGGCAACGGCAGCGGAAAACGGAAAAATTTACTGCCGTGCGTGGCAACATATTTCTTGCAATCGCCAGCGCGAAGCGGGAGATTAAACCCGTTATGAAACAGCCTCAACGCGCCGCGCCAAAGAAGCTCGACTACCCGGCAGAAACGCCCGGCAGCCGTCTGGCCGCCAAAGCGCGCAAGCTGGCGAACAAGCTCACGCCGGAACAGCGCCGGGAACATTTCAACGGGGCAATGGCGATGATTTATGGCGGCGCAAAAGAAGCAACTCTCGCTCGACACTAATTTCGTCTTCGATCTCGCCGGAGACAAAGACTTCGCCCACGAGTTTCGGGAGATTTTCCAGAGCAAAGGTTACGCCTTGGTTTTGCCGCCAACGGCGGCGCACGAGTTGCATTTCATTTTCACCTACGGCGACAGCGCAGCGGAACGGGAACTGGCGCGAACGGCGTTGACTCACTTGCTGCAATGGGGCATCCGTCCCTTTGACCAGGACTCGACAGCGGAAGCGATTTGCGGGCAATTCGTGCGCGGCCTGCTCCAGCAACGCCTGCTGCCCGATGATGAATTTAACGACGGCCTGATTCTGGCCGAAACGTCGCTGGCAAAAATCCCCCTGCTGGTGACTTCCGACAAGCATCTGTTGGACATGGACGAGGACGCCTTGCTGCTGGCCTTCAATGAAGCCGATCTTGCGCCGGTGCATCCGGTGCATCCGAAGAATTTGCTGCGGGCGTTGCGGTAACTTCCGGCGTCAATTTAATTTGCCGCCAACAATACTCCGGGCGCAGAATCATAGAGGCAAAACCCCGGAGCCGGGCGGCGGGTCAATGTGGAGCGCAGCCGAAATCAGGCGAGCAAGACATTGACGCGACGACCGGCGACATACCATCGCCCTCTGATTCGCGCGCACGGCTTCACAGCGGATGCGGTGCGATGCTTCACCGGAAGCACTCTGTCCGTGGGAAATTCATTTTGTAAATTAACCGTGGCAATGGCAGGAACGAGGCAAGTCCGTGGAAAGTTTGTGGCTGTGGAAATCGAGTGGACGTTGCCCGGCAGTTGCCCGGATACTGCCCGGAAATTTCAGCGGATAAACCGCCGGACAGACAATGGCAATGTCACCGGCTATCCCGTGGACATCCCGGCGGATAGTCGCCGGATAATTCGTGGACGCAGAATCCTTGTGCCCACAAGGAGTAAGGCGTGTCCTGCCTAAAACCGGCAAATTAAAGTGTTCCAAGCCTGTCTTGCTTGCACGGCTGTCGCCGACAATCAGCGTGCGCATTATGTGTATCAGATACACTTCCGCCTTACATGAATCTGCTAAAGTTTGTGCCAATGAAACGGAGGGCAGATTTGTGAACAGTGATCAAAAAGATTTTAGAAATGTCATCCGAACGCCGACAGCCAGCTTGGACGCACTGGAAAACGACGTGCGCGGCGAACCAGATTTCATTAACGAAAAGCAACTGCTGGCACGGTTGCCCGTGAGCCGTGGCACGCTCGCCAATTGGAAAGCGAAAGGGATTTTGCCCTTTATCAAAATCGGCAGGCGTTGCCTGTATGACTGGCCGAGCGTGCAAGGCGCGCTCCTACGCCGTCAGTGCGGCGGCTCGCGCTAAAACTCGCTACAACGCATTGGACTCGCAAACGGCATGATTCCACGTTCGGGATTGGAAACGCGCGCACGGGCAAAGCAACGCGCAAAAACACAGTAAATTGTCGCAGGTCAAGAGCGCAGGGCATGGCCGTTCAAGGCGATGTCACAAAGCTGTTTAATTGTGTGCAAACAGATACAAGGCAAAGAATCGTTTCCTTATTTTTTTGACGGCATCCAAGCGCAAAACATTTGCAAAACATTTCGGCTGTCCATGCTCCCCCAAAACATTCCCAAAGGTGCTTGCCGAAAACAAACATTGCAAAACATTTTCTTAAACATTGTTAAACGCTGTTGTATCAAAACGCTTGTATTTACAATGGTTTATGCGTATATTTACTCCTAGTTAAGTTTAACCAAATACAACTATGAGCAATGACATTGAGAACGAAACGCTTGCTTGGGGTGCAAGAGGTCGGGAGTTCAAATCTCCCCGCCCCGACCATTTTTCTCAAACTGGTTTTTGAGCCTGGCGCACCTGCGCTCGCTGCGCCTTCTGCCGGCGGACGATCCGGCAACCCCAGAAGGCCGCACATGGGCAAACAAAAACCAACCGACCCGCTCCGTCACATTCAACGCGCATACCAGCCGCACAGCCGCACGATGTCGTTGCGTTGTTGGAGCAGGCGCGTCCGCCAGCCCAGGTAAGGCGAATAGCTGTATTGATAATCCACCAGCGAAACCGCTTTCACCAGGTCCGCATCGGCGAGCGCGGTGCGCCCGTCGCTCACCGCCAGCCAGCGCGCCAGCCAGATCACGATCGGATACAGCAGCGCCAGGTTGCGAAAGCCTTCGATCAATGGCCGGCCATGAAAAGCCCGGCCGCAGAAATGCAGGCTCTGGATTTTCACGCGGAAATACCGGGTCAACAACGCCTCCGCCCCCGGCGAAAGCGGCCCGAAATTTTTCTCGATGTCCGCCAGCTTCACGCACTTCAATCCTTCACGCAACGCCGGCGTCTCTCCGCT